>DATFEC010000156.1:0-6939 GCA_035251655.1 Candidatus Limnocylindria bacterium
GCCGCCCCTGGCCTAGGATGGACCGATGGAGCCCGGGGTCACCCTCCACGACAAGGTCGGTCGCCCCCGGCTGACGGAAGCGGTCGAGCCGCTTCCCGTCGACACCGCCCTCGAGCTCCTCGCCGCCGCGGCCGGCGAGACGGTGCGCGGCGCTCTGGGGACACGTGAGGCGGAGGTCGAGGTCACCGTCTGCGGGGACGCGGAGATGACCCGCCTGAACTTCGATCACATGGGTGAGCGTGGCCCGACCGACGTCCTGTCCTTCCCGCTGCACGAGTGGAGCGTCGAGAGCGGGCATTCGCACCTCGCCGACGAAGACGGCCGCCTTCCCCAGCGCGCCCCCCTCGTCCTCGGGGACGTGGTGATCGACCTCGACCAGGCCGTGCGCCAGGCGGCAGAGGGGGACTGGAGCGTCGCCGAGGAGATCGCGCTTCTCGCCATCCACGGGACCCTGCATCTGCTCGGTCACGACCACGACGATGCCGACGGCGAGGCCGCCATGCGTGAGGCGGAGCACCGGACGCTCACCGTGCTCCATCGGCGCTTCCACGGCGTGGAGTGGAAACCAGGGTCGCTTTTCGACCGCGCCGGCCACGCGGTGGTGGCGAGCTACTAGACCGCGCGGTCGCTCCGCAGCTCGGCGGGGATCTTGCTGGCACGACCGAGCATCGCTTCGACGACGAGTGCGGCGCTCGCCGGCCCGGTCGACATGCCCCACGGGCCGTGGCCCGCGCAGACCCACAGGCCGTTCACGTCGGGCACCGGACCGATGAACGGCCGCCCATCCGCCGACTGGGGCCGGGCGCAGATCCGCACGGACTGGATCTCGGCGTCGGCCAGCGCCGGGACGAACGCAGCTCCCCGCTCGAGCAGGATCGGGGCCAGCTCATCCGGGTCGGGCATTTCGGTCAGAAAGGTCGAGCCGATCGTCGCGACGCCACCGGCGGTCACGAGGCTGAACAGGCTGCCGACATGGCCCGACGGGACGTTGATGGTGTGGACCACGCCTTCCTCGAGCACGTGGAGGGGAGGGTCGGTCATCGCCACCTGGATCGTGACCCCCCACGTGCGCGCGACCGGCGGCCACGATGGGTCGCGGTCGAGCAGCTCCGGTGTCCACGGACCGCCGGCTGCAAGCACGGCATCCGCACCCAGCCGCTCGCCGTCATCCAGGACGACGCCCCGGACGTCGCTCTGCTCGGCCCACGGCCGCGCGTGAAGGCCGATGCGAATCGTGGCCCCGGCCCGCACCGCCCGAGCCGCCATCGCATGGGTGGCCGCTTCCGGGACCACCGGGTAGCCGGTCGCCACCCGGACGGCGCCCCAACCGGGGGCGAGGGACGGCTCGGCGCGCGCGGTCGCTGCTGGATCAAGCACCTCGGGCGCGAGATCAGGGAACGCGGCTGCCAGCTCGGTCGCCCGTTCCGCCCCGGCGCCGAGGTCATCGGTCAGGAGGAGGACACCCACCGGTTCCGACGGAAAGGAGAATTCCGGGTCCGTCGCGAACAGCGCGTGGTACGCCTCGAGTGTTTCCTGGTGGAGGGGGAGCAGGACCGGGTCGAACGGGTGCTGGACGGTCCCGGAGTTCCGCCCGGAAGCGCCGGCGCCGATAGCCGTCGCCTCGACCAGGGTGACGTCGGTGCCGGACTCCGCGAGGAGGGCGGCCGCCGTGCAGCCGATGATCCCGCCGCCGATCACGATCACCCGTTCCGCCATTCGGTCGATGCTACCCGTTGGCCCGCGGCGGGCACGTGGCTCAGTCGATGACCGTCACGAGGGGCAGATGGTCCGAGGCGCGGGCGAACTCCGCATCGTGTGCCGGCTCGCATTGCGAGATGCGAGACACAAGTGGCGGCCCCGCCAGGAGGTAGTCGAGCCGGACCTGCGGGGCCACCGCGGGCAACGTGTAACCCGGCGCGTCCGGATGGAGCCGTCGGAACACGTCGACCCAGCCGGCACTGAGGAGCCGGTCGAGGACATCAGTCCGGATCGGTCCATCGAATCGCAGCAGGAGGCGCAGCCAGAGCGGCATCGCCGCAACCCGCGGCTCATCTCCCGGCGCGACGCTGTTGAAGTCACCGATGAGGAGGGTACCGTCGGCGGACGCCGGACCGATCGTGGGGGCCATGGTCTCGAGCTGACGGATCCGGCTGCGTTCGCCGCGCCCTGACAGGCCGGACGGCAGGTGGAGGCCGATGAAGCGCAGGTCGCTGGCCGAGGGACGGAACTCGAGGAAGGCGCGAATCCCCGGCGGGCTGTGCCACGTGGTCGAGGCGAACCGGGAGCGGGCGAGGGCGGCCACCGACACGCCTGGGCTGGACGCCACGTGAGGGAGACCGGTCAGCTCGGCCAGTCGGTCGACGGCGTACCGGTCCGTCGCCTCCTGCAGAACGACGATGTCCGGCTCGAGGCTGGACAGGAACGCGCCGATGAGCGGCACACGGCGCCCGCCGCCAAAGCGGATGTTGTAGCTGACGACCCGAAGTGCCACCCGCTCGCAGACCGGCTACGCGTTCAGGAGCACGTACGGCTGGACCTGGATCGCGGCGCGGAGGTCCAGGAACCACGGGGCCATGGCCTGGAGACTGACCGGGCGTCGGGCAATGGCCTGTGCCTCGCGCCGCGCGGGATCCAGTGACGGGGCCAGCCAGGCGGTCTCGTCCGACAGGGGAAGGGTGTTCACGCCACGGACGACGAACCCGTCGTCGTGCCAGGCGGCCATGGCCTCGTCCCCGAACAGGACAACGTCAAGGTCGCTGGTTCCCGGCCCCTTTGCGTCGAACGGCTCCTCGGTCTTGTAGGCATAGCCCTGGATCGCGCTGCCGCGCAGCGCCAGGCTCGTGCCCGGCGGCACGCCGGCCTGCAGGGCACGCACGAACTGCCCGAACCGATCGGTGTCACCACCGAACGCCCGCTCGATCGCTGCGGTCAGGAGCTCAGGATCCTCCGAATCGGGGGGATGGAGCTCGGAGAGGATCTCGGAGAAGGTCGGTGGTCGGTTCGGCGGTGTGCCGACCAGCTGCACCGAGGCATCCGGGTGCCGGGAGGCGAACTGCGCGACCTGCCCCGACAGGTCTGGCAGCTCGCCCTTCGAGGCGTTCGAGTCCTCGGACACCGGGACGATCGCAACCTGGGTTCGCCCGTCGCGGATCGCCGCAGCGACGGCTGTCAGCGCGTCCGCCGGGTCATCGGTGTAGTCGACCGTCGTGCCGTCTTGGCCCAGTTCGACGTTGCCGGCCAACCACCCGAGCCATGCATCGGCGGTGACGTTCGGCTCGTCGGGACCTGGCTCCCGAGCCACGACGAGGATGAGGCTCATGACAGGTAGACCATTGTGGGCGCGGCGCTGCAACGACAGCGGGAGACGCAGGGCAAGCGCAACGATCGTGTAACGAATTCGCGACGACCGGCTGTGGGGCGCTTCACGTGAGATCGGCCAGGCTGGCAGCTGCCGTACATGGCGAAAGGAGTCTCACATGACCAGCAACACCCTGACCCGCACCCCGAGCCCGGTCGACAACGCGACCTACAACCTGCTGCAGGCCCTCACCTCGAAGCTCGAGGCAATCGAGGCCTACAACAAGTACGCCGCGGACAGCGGCGCCGGCGCTGAGCTCTTCGAGCGGATGGCGCGCGAGGACGCCGAGCACGCGAAGGACCTTGTCAACCAGCTGAGGAAGCAGCTCTCCAGCTGATCCTGACCCGCGGATCGCGAACAGCGTGTCCACGTCATGCATCGGCTCTGGAAGAACCATGGGCTGAGCATCACGGTCGGCACGTTGTTCGTGGCGGCCTGGATGCTCCAGACGCTGCTCGGCTGGGGGGAGTTCGTCGCCGAGCAGACGGCGCTCGGTGAGGACCCGCAGGTCCTCGGCCAGGACGGCTACCTGTGGAGCTGGGGACGTGCCACATTCGAAAACTGGCAGTCCGAGTTCCTGCAGGTCTTCGTCTTCATCGTCCTGACGACGTTCCTCGTCCATCGGCGAAGCCACGAATCGCCCGACACCGACTACCAGACCGAGGCGGCGCTGCGCCGGATCGAGGCTCGGCTCGTCGCGCTTGAAGCGCCGATCATGCGCGCGGATCCCGCCCCCTCGCCGGAGGAGACGATCACGCCGGTGCAGGTCGAAGCGGAGCACCTGGTGAAGGTCAACGCCGGCGGCCATTGGGCGTACCTGCTGGGCGTCGTCGGAGTCGGATTCATCCTGACCTTCGTTCTGCTCGCGGCACTCCACGAAGCCGTCGGCCCCTGACGAGCCCCGGTCGGCCGCTACCATCGGTCGTCGATGAAGGTTGTCTGCGGGCTTGGCAACCCTGGTGACCGGTACCGGCTGACGCGCCACAACGTCGGGTTCCGGGTCGTCGACCTGCTCGCCGATCGGTGGGGTGTCAGCAAGGGGACCGTCAAGGACGGATCCGCCCGGCTGGAGGTCGACCGGGACGATCCTGTCGACCGCGTCCTGCTCGTGAAGCCGGCTCGGTTCATGAACCAGTCCGGCCCGCCCCTGCGCGCCGCCCTGCGGAACGTGAACGCGGATTACGAGACCGACCTCCTGGTCGTGACCGATGACGCGGATCTGCCGCTGGGCCGGCTCCGGCTGCGACGCGGCGGCTCGGCCGGCGGCCATAACGGGCTGCGCGACATCATCGAGACCCTGGGAACCGATCAGTTTGCCCGGCTGCGCGTGGGCATCGGTCGGAACGGTGAGATGGTCGATCACGTCCTGTCGACCTTCAGCCGGGGAGAGGAGGAGTTGGCCCGCGAGGCGATCGCGACGGCCGCGGATGCGGTGGAGCTCTGGCTGGCGGAGGGTGTCGAGGCGGCGATGAACGCGTTCAACGGGGTCGACCTGGACGAACCGCCCGCCGGACCGTGACCCGCGGTCCGCGGCTCGGGCCGCTCCTCGAGCTGCTCGGGCCACCCCCCGCTCCGGGCAGCCTGCGCATCCCTTCGGCGGCTCGCGCGGCGCACGTGGCGGCGAGGCGAGCGGCACTCCCTGCGAGAGCGCCGATGGTCGTCGTGGTCGAGACCGATGAGCTGGCGCATCGGCTTATCGACGACCTCGGGGCCTGGCTCGACGCGGATGACGTCGCCGTGCTTCCCGAGCGCGGCACCCTGCCGCTGGAGCGGGCGCTTCCGGAGCGCGACGAGTCCGCCTCCCGGCTGGAGGCCCTTGCCCGACTGACCGGCGCGGAGCATGGGCTCGTCGTCGTGGCCCCGATCGCGGCTCTCTGGCAGAGGACGCTGTCCGTCGAGCGGCTCCATGCCGCGCGGCGACGGATGAAGGTCGGCGACCACATCGGACAACGCGAACTGGTCGAGCGCCTGATGGCCGCGGGCTACGACCCCACGCCGGAGGTGACGGGAATCGGGGAGCTCGCGGTCCGCGGCGGTCTCGTCGACCTCTGGCCGCCGGGCGAGTCGGATCCGATCCGGCTCGAGCAGTTTGGCGACGAGGTGGAGGCGATCCGGGTCTTCGACCCCACGACCCAGGCCAGCCGATCCCGGCGCAAGGAGATCCTGCTCCTTCCCGCGGGGGAGTTCTCCATCCCCGAGCCGCAGGCGCTGCGAGCGACGGTGGAGGCGCAGCTCGGCGATGTGGGACACCTCAGCGCCACCCTCCAGACCGATCTCGCACGCCTCGAGGCCGCGGATCTGGGGGAGGCAGCGGAAACGTGGATCACCTTCCTGACCGCCGGACCGACCGCCGACCACCTGCCGAAGGACGCTCACGTTGTGCTGGCCGATGTCGACCAACTCCGCGGCCGCGCGGCGGAGGCGGACGAATGGGCCGCCGGGCGCCGGTCCGCGCTCGTGGAAGCGGGCGAGCTGCCACCGCACTGGCAGCTTCCCTACCTGGCGGCCGAGACGTTCGGCGCGCTCCTCGATCGATCCGCCGAGCGGCTCGAAGGGGGGGACGCCAAGGACGCAGGCTTTGGGCCCGCGCCGATTCCTCCGGGCCGCGCGGACCAGGTCGGGGAGTGGCTTCGCGATCGCGCCGCTTCTGGCGCGCGGGTGGTGGTCGTGACCGACCAGGCGAGCCGCCTGGCGGAGTTGGTGGGCGACACCCCCAGCCGCATCGGTCCCGCGCACGCCCTCGAGGCTCCGCCAAACCAGGGGAGCCTGGCCCTCGTCCACGGGTCCACCGGCGCCGGTTTCGTCCATGAGCCGTCCAACCTGGTGCTCCTCTCGGACCGCGAGCTGTTCGGCGCAACCCGCGTCCGGCGCCTGTTCGCCTCGAAACGAGTCGTCACCCGGGACCTCCTCGGCCAGCTCGAACCGGGGGAGCTCGTCGTCCACGCCGACCACGGCATCGCGCGCTACGCCGGCATGACCCAGCGCGCGCTCGGCGACCAGGTCCGCGAGTTCCTCCAGCTCGACTTCGCGGGAGACGACAAGATCTTCCTCCCGGCAGACCAGGTTGGTCGGATCACTCGGTATTCCGGGGGACCGGCCCCGGGTCTGTCGAAGCTCGGCGGTCGCGAGTGGGCGAATACCAAGCGCCGGGTCCGCCAGGCGGTCTTGGACCTGGCCGACGACCTCCTCGAGCTGTATGCCGCCCGCGAACAGGCGGAGGGCTTCGCCTATCCGCCAGAGACGACGTGGCAGCGCGAGCTCGAGGAATCATTCCCGTTCACCGAGACGCCCGACCAGGAGCGCACGATCGCCGAGGTGGCCAAGGACATGGCTCGACGCCGGCCGATGGACCGCCTGGTCGCCGGCGACGTGGGCTATGGCAAGACCGAGGTCGCGCTGCGGGCCGCCTTCCGCGTCGTGGAGGCCGGCCGGCAGGTGGCGGTCCTGGTCCCGACCACCGTCCTCGCCCAGCAGCACCTGCTCACCTTCCAGCGCCGCCTGGCGGCCTTCCCGGTCAAGGTCGAGATGCTCAGCCGCTTCGTCTCGAAGGGCGACCAGCAACGGGTCGTGGCCGAGCTCGC
>DATFEC010000202.1:0-3083 GCA_035251655.1 Candidatus Limnocylindria bacterium
CCTGATCGCGAACTAGGAGCCGCACCGACCGATGGCGACGACCACGCTGGCACCCGAGGGCAAGGCCTACACGCGTTCGTGGGTCCTTGACTGGCTGACCACGGTCGACCACAAGAAGATCGGCGTCCTGTACATCGTCAATTCGTTCATCTTCTTCTTCTTCGCCGGCCTGCTGGCCCTGGTGATTCGCAGCGAGCTCGCCGTCCCGGGCCTCCAGTTCGTGGACGAGAGCACCTTCAACCAGTCATTCACCATGCACGGGACGTTGATGATCTTCCTGTTCATCGTCCCGATCTTCTCCGGGTTCGGGAACTACATCGTGCCGCTCATGCTCGGGGCGCCGGACATGGCATTCCCGCGGATCAACGCCCTGTCGTTCTGGATGCTGCCCCTCGGCGGGGGCCTGATCGTGTCCGGCTACCTGGTGGGTGGCGCTGCGGCGGGGGGCTGGACTGGCTACAACCCGCTCACCCAGGAGAACTTCTCGCCAGGCGACGGCACCGACCTGTGGATCATGGGCCTGGCGGTGGTCGGCACCGCATCCATCCTCGGATCGGTCAACTTCCTCACCACGATCTTCAAGATGCGTGCCCCTGGCATGACGCTCTTCCGAATGCCGATCTTCGTCTGGACCGTGCTCGTCACCCAGTCATTGATCCTGCTCGCCACCCCGGTGATCACGGCCGCGCTGATCGCGCTGTTCATCGATCGGAACTACGGCGGGTCGTTCTTCGACCCATCGGTCGGTGGTGACCCGGTCCTGTGGCAGCACCTGTTCTGGTTCTTCGGCCACCCCGAGGTGTATATCGTCATCCTGCCCGCGCTCGGTGTGGTGAGCGAGGTTCTGCCCACGTTCAGCCGCAAGCCGCTGTTCGGGTATCGCGCCTTCGTCTGGGCGACCATCGGCATCGGGCTCCTCTCATTCAGCGTCTGGGCCCACCACATGTTCACCACCGGCGTGGTGTTCCTCCCGTTCTTCACCTTCATGACTGCCCTGATCGCCATCCCGACTGGCGTGAAGATGTTCAACTGGCTCGCCACCCTGTGGCGGGGCTCGCTCGTGTTCACGAGCGCGATGCTCTTCGGGCTGGGCATCGTCAGCATGTTCCTGATCGGCGGCATCAGCGGCGTGATGCTGGCCTCCGCCCCCGTAGACTTCCATCTCCAGGACACGTACTTCGTCGTCGCTCACCTGCACTACGTGTTCTTCGGGGGCGCGGCGATGGGCGTCTTCGCGGCGACCTACTACTGGTTCCCGAAGATGAGCGGCCGCCTCCTGAACGAGACGCTGGGCAAGATCCATTTCGCGATGCTGTTCGTCGGGTTCAACGCGACGTTCTTCGTCCAGCACATGCTCGGCATCCAGGGCATGCCCCGGCGGGTGGCCGACTACGCCGCCGACGCGGGCTGGACCGAGATGAACCTCATCTCGACCGTGGGCGCGTTCCTGATCGCCGCGTCGATGGTGCCGTTCGTCGTGAACGTGGTCACCTCGCTCATGAACGGGCCGAAGTCCGGTGACGACCCGTGGGAGGGCAACACCCTTGAGTGGGCGACGACCTCACCGCCACCGACCTACAACTTCGACAGCCTGCCGCCGATCCGCAGCGAGCGCCCGGTCTTCGACCTGCGCCATCGCGATGACCCGATGTTCCACCCCGAGGTCGCCCACGCGACCGAGATATCCAAGGGGGTGGACCGATGAGCGCTCACGCTCCCGCTGCCACGCCGGCACCGGCCCGCCGCCAGGGCGGGTTCCCGATCCCGCTGGTCGGGATGCTGCTGTTCATCAGCTCGGAGGTGATGTTCTTCGGTGGCCTGTTCGCGACCTACTTCTCCGCCCGCGCCTCGTTCGCCGGCGAATGGGGACCACCGCCTCCGGCCCCCGAGCTGGAGTTCTTCCCTCTGCCGATCCCGATCACGATCATCCTGCTGATCTCCAGTTTCACCATGCACTTTGGGGTGCGGGCCATTGCCCGGGGCAACTCGGGCCGAATGCGCCTCTGGTTGCTGGTCACCCTCGGCCTCGGCATCCTGTTCCTGATCGGCCAGGTGATCGACTACACCACGCTCGGGTTCGGGATCTCGGACGGGGTCTACGGGACGGTCTTCTACACCCTCACCGGCTTCCACGGAGCCCACGTCTTCGGCGGGGTGGTGGGCCTCACCATCCTCGCCGTCCGGGCCGGCGCGGGCCAGTTCTCGGCTCGCAACCACGTCGCGGTCGAGGCCGTGAGCTACTACTGGCACTTCGTGGACGTGGTCTGGATCGCCCTGTTCACGACGCTCTACGTGCTGGGCTGACCGATCGATGCCCGACCAGCTGATTGGCTACGCGCTCCTCGCCCTCGCGGTCGTCGCCCTCGCTGCCGTCGTGGCAGGCGCGGCGCGGGGCCGGTCCCACGGTCCGCTCCATCCGCCGCCTGGCGTTCACGTCCCGCCCGGCAGCTGGCTGCCGATCCTGTGGGCCGTCGCCGGCAGCCTGCTTGGCGCGGGACTGGCCTTCAAGCCCGAGGACCAGCTGTTGAACTGGCTGTTTGCCATCCCGGGCTTCGCCCTGATCGTCGTCTCCGCCGTCCTGTCGGTGCGGGTGGCCGGCCGCGAGTGGCGGGACACCGAGCACGGGTCGCACGACGAGGGCGCGACCCACCACTGAGGCCGGGCCATTCGCCGGATCGATCTGACCCGATTGCCACGCTGGTGGCTGGTGGCGGCGGCCGTCATTCCACTGGCGCTGGCCGCGGGGATCCTGCTGGTCGCGGGCGCCGGGGCCGGACTGCTCACGCCCGCCCTCCGGGTCGGGGACCGCGCGCCGGACTTCGCGCTGGCGGACCTCGACGGACGTCCGGTGCGCCTCGGCGACTACGCCGGGCGGCCGGTGCTGCTCAACTTCTGGGCCTCGTGGTGCCTCCCCTGCGTCGACGAGTTCCCGCTCCTCCACACGGCCCTGGAGGCACACGCGGCCGACGGGCTTGCCGTGGTCGGGATCGTGTACCGTGACCGCTCCGAGGCGGCTCGCGCATTCGCCGAGCAGTTCGGGGCCGGCTGGCCGATGGTGATGGATCCCGGCGAGGCCGTGGCCC
>DATFEC010000113.1:0-6352 GCA_035251655.1 Candidatus Limnocylindria bacterium
CGACCGGCTGTGGCCCAAAGGACCTCGGGACGACAAGGCGCTGCTGCTGGCGGCCACCGAGCTGCTCGAGGGTACGGCCCGGCCGACGCAGCGTGCCCGCCGACTGCCTGTCGGAAAGCTTCCTCCAGAGCTCCACGCCACGGACGAGGAGCTGTGGGACGCGGCCAACGCCGTGTCGATGGAGGCACTCCGGCTGACCGTCCAGCGCCAGAAGGGCGACTGCTGACCATAGCGCCTCGGCACATAGAGCTTGCCGGCCCCGGGCGCGGGCGAGCGCGACGCGGTCAGTACGTCAGGACGCTGCTGAGTGGGACATACATGCCCGCCCAGATGCCGGCTGTGATCCGGAGGTACGGCACGCCATTGATCACGGCCCGCTGGTCCGCGGGCGCGCTCGACGGCCTCGCGAGGTAGGCAGTCCGACTGGAGGTCACGCCGCCGCTGGGGCTGAACGTCAGACCCGTGTGGGGCCCAGCTCCGAAAGTGACGGCTCTGGGAGGGTCGTAGTCGAGGATGTTGAGACTCGGCAGCATGCCGGGCGCGAAGGCACGTCGCGGGGTTTCCAGTATCCAGTAGCCCGACCAGACGCCGGCTCCGATGAGGAACCAGGAACCGGCGCGGCCGAAGATTCGCCGGCGCGTCTGGTAGGGCGCGGATGAGGCCTGCGACAGCGTGAACGCCTTCGACGCCGTGATGGCTCCGCTCGCGCTGAACCGATAGCCGGTGAACGCGCCAGCCGAGAAGTACACCGTCCCGCTGATGTTCGGCCAGGGATAGTCCTCGTTTAGAGCGTCGGTCGCACGGCCGAACTCGACGGCGCCCGTCAGGGTGTAGAGGTCCAGGAGCTGCGTGCCATGGACCGCGTGATACAGGGCGTTCTGCACGCCATGGGTGAGGCAATACCGGCTGATCCAGGTCATGGCCCGGACGTTCGGAAAGTACCGCCAGGTCGTGGTCAAGCCCCCTCGCCACAGGAGGAGGGCGTCCGCGTCTTGGGTCAGGCGGTGGTAGTCCCACAGCCCGAAGATGGCGAAGATGTGCCCGTTGTAGGTTAGGTCCGGCGGGCGGGGGTCCTTCGCGTACTCCTCGAACCAGACGTAGCCCGCGCTGTCCACGAGGACGGTCCAAGGCACGCCGGCGGCTCGCAGGTTCCTGAAGCTGTTGAATGTCAGGTCGGCGGCCGTCCGGTACGCCGGGTCACCAGTGATCTCAAACAGGCGGACGAAGACGGTGAGGGCCTGTCCCTGGGCCATGGCCGAGTACCACGGCGCGATCATGGTGTCGCTCGACACGCCATGGCGCGCGAAGTTGAACGGGTACGGGAAGTAGATCGCCCCACGCGAGGTCACGGCGGTGTCGATCAGCCTCTGGGCGTTGGCCCGGGCCCGGTCGAGGTAAGCGACGTTGCCGCTGGCCTGGTAAGAGTAGATGAGGGCGATGGCGTATTGCGCCTGGTCGACCGGGTGGTTGTACAGCGTGCTTCCGATCCGATACATCCGCACGCCGGCCGCGTCGTGAACACCCGGGTCCACGAGAGGGACGACGGTTGTCGTGTAGTACGGCCATTGAGTGGGAGTCAGCGTCCGCGGGACGTAGCTGCTGGCCACGAAACTGAAGGAGAGCGCGCCGCGGGTGAGCGACTGGGAGGAAGACGGTGCGCCCGTAGAGCCCTGAGCCGGTGGCCCGAGAGTGACGGAGGTAGCGAGGATGACCGCTGCGGCCAACGCCAGCACCCGAGCGCGGGAGCGCTCCACGGTTCGTCCCTCCATAGGTCGGTCCCGGCGTCGACGGCGGCCGGATACGACGATGGATGATACGGGCGCATGTTCCGGAGTGGATGACTTGCGCGCGGGGCTGTAGGGTGGACGTGGATATCGGTCATCCGGTATCGAGACCGGGAGGAGCTGCCACATGGATGCCGGCGTAGGCCCGACGCGCGGCTCGCACCATCGTCTACGGCCGCGGGATCGAGTCCTGCGACTGGTCGGGATTGCCGTCCTGGTGGGGGGCCTGGGTCCCGGCCTGGGATGGACGCCACCCGAAGTCCGAGCGGGCGACGACCGAATCGACCTACCGGGTGCTCCTCCCGTTCAGGAACGGCACGCGAAGCTCGACTCCCAGCTCATGGCCGTGGAGACGGCGGCGGCATCCGGGGTAGCGGCCGGCCTCGAAGCCGCACGGGAGCAGCGCCTCACGGTTTCCGGTGGGGAGGTCCAGGTGGTCGTCGTCGCGGCGGGTCCTCCCGGTGCGGCGCGAGAGGCCGTGGCGGCCGTGGGTGGGCGCGTCGAGGCCACGTATGCCGATCTCGTCCAGGCATTCGTCCCGCCCGGCGCCATGCGGGACCTGGCGGCGCACCCGGCGGTTCGCTACGTTCGGCCGCCGGCGCGGGCGGTGCCGGCCGTCGTCGACCAGGGCGTTGCCGAAACCAACGCCGCGTCGTGGCAGGCGGGCGGTTTCGCCGGCGCGGGGGTGAAGGTCGGCGTCATCGATCTCGGCTTCATCGGCTACCCGTCCGCGCAGGCCAGCGGTGACCTGCCGATGAGCCTGACCACCGCCGACTTCGGCTGCGGCGGGGTGCAGACGTTCACCAACCACGGGACGGCGGTCTCCGAGATCGTCCACGATATGGCCCCCGATGCGCAGCTGTACCTCATCTGCGCGGCCACCGATGTTGACCTGGGTCTGGCCAAGGACTACGCCCTCGCCCAGGGCATCACGATCGTCAACCACTCGGTCGTGTGGATGAACACGGCACGCGGCGATGGAACGGGCGGTCCGGGAACGCCCGATGCGATCGTCGGCCATGCCCGGGCGAACGGCATCCTGTGGATCAACGCCGCCGGCAACCAGGCCCTGGCGCACTGGAGCGGAAGCTTCGTCTCGGCGGACTCGGACGAGTTCCACGAGTTCGTCCCTGGTGCCGAGCTGAACCAGACCACCTTCCCGGCGGGTGCAACCAGATGTGTCTTCCTGAAATGGGACGCGTGGCCCACGACCACGCAGGACTTCGACCTGCTGCTGGTCCGTTCCAGCAACCTGCAGATCGTGGCCGTCTCCGTGAACGACCAGACTGGCGGATTCCTCCCCCCCACCGAGGCCCTGTGCTACACGAACAGCGGAGCCAGCCAGTCGTTCGGCATCGCGATCGCCGAGTTCGAGGCTTCGACAACCCCGCGCTTCGATCTCTTCATCGATCCCGCCACGCAGCCCCTCCAGTTCTCGGTCGCCGCGGGAAGCATCCTGGAGCCGGCGTCGTCGCCCAACGCCATGGCCGTGGGCGCCATCTGCTGGCTGACCGATGCGCTCGAGGCGTTCAGCAGCCGGGGCCCGAACATCGCTGGATTGGTGAAGCCCGACATTTCCGGCCAGGATCGGACCTCGTCCTTCACCTATGGTCCGGCGTCGGGTTGTTCGGGCCAATTCGCGGGAACCTCGGCCGCGGCCCCACACGTGGCTGGCGCGGCCGCCTTGGTCAGCGAGGCCAACCCGGGACTCACCCCGGCCCAACTCCAGGCAACGCTCGAGAGCCTGGCCCTCGACCGGGGAGCCGTGGGCAAGGACAACCTCTATGGCTCGGGTCGGTTGTGGCTCGGGACCGCACCCCTCGTCGATCCCGACGGCGCGACCTTCGTCCCGCTGACCCCCGCCCGGCTACTGGACACCCGATTCGGCACGGGCCTGAGCGGGGTGTTCCAGCGGAACGTGCCGCGCACCTTCCAGGTCACCGGCCTGGGTGGGGTGCCGGCCGAGGCGACGGCGGTCACGGGCAACCTGACCACCACCGCCTCCACCGGCGCCGGCTTCGTCTACCTCGGCCCCGACCCGCTCGCCAACCCACCGAGCTCGACCTTGAACTTCCCGGCCGGGGACAACCGGGCAAACGGGGTGACGGTGGCCCTCAGCGCGACGGGCACCCTGAGTGCGACCTTCGGCGGACCGGTCGCCGGCAGCACGACCCACCTCGTGTTCGACGTCACCGGCTACTTCGTGAACGACGCCAGCGGCGCTACTTTCGTCCCGCTGACCCCCGCCCGCCTCCTCGACACGAGGTTCGGCACCGGCCTGTCTGGCAGGTTCAACGCAGGCGTTCCGCGGACGTTCCAGGTCACCGGACTGGGCAATGTGCCGCCCACCGCGATCGCGGTCACCGGCAACGTGACCGTGACCGAGTCTACCCAGGCCGGATTCGTCTTCCTCGGCCCCGACCCGGTCGCCAATCCGACCAGTTCGACGATCAACTTCCCGAAGGGAGACAATCGGGCGAACGGAGTGACAGTGGCCCTGGGCGCAACTGGAACACTCAGCGCGACCTATGGCTACACCGGCAGCACGCACCTCATCTTCGATGTGACCGGCTACTTTGTGCCGGACGACTCCGGTGCGAACTACTTCCCGCTCACCCCTGCGCGGCTGCTGGACAGCCGGTTCGGTAACGGCCTATCGGGACCGTTCAGCGCCGGCGTGCCGCGCACCTTCCAGGCCACCGGCCGCGGCGGCGTCTCGGCCGATGCGACGGCCGTCACCGGCAACCTGACCGTCACCGAATCGAGCCAGGCCGGATTCGTGTTCCTCGGTCCAGACCCGATCGCCAATCCGACCAGCTCGACCCTGAACTTCCCGAAAGGGGAGAATCGGGCCAACGGGGTAACGGTGGACCTCAGTGCGACCGGCACCCTGAGTGCGACCTACGGCTACGGGGGCACCACCCACCTCGTGTTCGACGTGACCGGCTACTTCCGCTAGCCGGCGGTAGCCGCGGCCTATCCTGTCGCGGGCCGGTGTGGCGAAATGGCAGACGCGGCGGACTTAAACTCCGCTGCCCCTTCGGGGGCGTGGGGGTTCGAATCCCTCCTCCGGCACCACAGCCCGAGCACGAGTTCGGTGGATCTACGGGCCCACGCGCACGGCCATCGTCCAGCTCGGGCCTACACGCCGACGCAGCTGCCCTCGATTGGCTCGTCAACCCGGGAGAGCATGAGTTCAGTTCCATCTACGACGCGCAAGATCGCCGTGTCCGGCGAGGTCAGGGTCACGATGGCGGGCACGGACCCCCGGAGATCCGAAACGATGGGCCCGGGCGTGGGCCCAGCACTGTCGAAGCGCCACCACGTGTCGCCGAGTCGGAAGTCGACCGTGCAGTGCACGATCACCTGGTGCGGCACGCCGACCTCGGGCGATCCCACGACCGCCGTCGGGGTGGGCATGCCCTCGGAGTCGCCGCACTCGTTTTGGGCGACTCGGCCGCCGCCCGGCCACGAGATCTCTTCGTACGAGATGCAGCCGCTCGGGGAGACGGGCCCATCAAACATCACGTACAGGACGGGGAGACCCGGGGGCAGACCTGCATCGTAGAACCCGTCCGCCCACGCCTGCCGATAACCCGCGATCAAGTCGGCTACTCGCCGGTCACAAGTTACCTGGTCGAGAGGACCACATTCGACGGTGCGGGGGGCGTCGAGTTCTACGTCGCAGCGCTCGGTGTACTTGAGGTAGAACGCAGGATGGGCGTCCTGGTTGAAGGCGTTCCAGGCCTCGCCGGCCTCCTGGAAGGCGTCCTGGGCGTCCTGTGGGAGGTTCTGGAATTCCTCGGGGGAATACTTGGCGACCTCTCTCAGAACCATCACCCAATCGTCAACTGCGGTCGCCACGGCGAGCAGGTCGTCTCGCTCATCCCCGGACGCCCGTTCGGCAAGCGCCAACAGCCCGGTCACGCTGTCGTCGAGCTTACCCAAGTAGATGTCGTCGAGCTGACCCGACAGCTGGTAGCCGGTTCCGATGTTGTCCATCGGGCCACCCTCGACGAAGGCCTCGCAGACAACCGATGGCGAGGCGGTTGGGCTGCCCGGGCCCGTCGGCGGAGCTACGACCGGAGGGCGAAGGAGCGAACCCACGCCGACCAGGACGACCACGGCCACCGCCACCGCGGCCAGCCCTAGTGCGGCGAAGCCTAGAACGGCGGGCCGTCCCCAGCTTGTACCCCGGCTGCGGCTCTCCCAGGCCGTAGCCTGGTCAGGGATAGCGTTCACCCTCGCGCCCAGGCCCGCGGGCACAGGCTCAGCCAGCTCTCGCAGGGCGGCAGGCAGGCGAAGCTCGAAATCGGAATCAGTCATCGGAGGGTCCCCTTCGGGTCAAGTTGGTCCAGCCCGGCCCGGAGCTCGCGCAGGCCACGGTGCAGTCGCGACTTGACGGTGCCGGGCGGCGCGCCCACCGCGGCGGCGATCTGGTCGATGCTCAGGTCTCGGTAGAAGCGCAGGACGACCACGATCCGCTGATCTGGGTTGAGCCGCGTCAGCGCGGGCCACAGCTGAGCCCGATCGTGCGTGCGCGCGTAGTCGTCCGGAGCCAGGGAAGG
>DATFEC010000255.1:0-2489 GCA_035251655.1 Candidatus Limnocylindria bacterium
GATGCTGAGCAGGACATCCGCGCGGGCGAGGTTGACCAGGTCGATATGGGCCGACAGCTCGTCCCGTGTCCGGGTCGCCTCCGGCAGGTCGCCGCCGAAGCCCGCGAGCCCGTCGCCGTTCACGTCGCGGAACGGGTCGCCATGGCAGCCGAGATCGGGGTACAGATCACCGGCCAGGGCCACGTCGGTATCGCGGGTCATGACCACCGTGACGCCGTCTTGCTCCAGCCGGTCACGCAGGGCGAGCGATATGGCCAGGGTGAGTGCCTTCTCCGATCGCTCCACCGTGTTGTCGTACGGATTCGGCACCCCCCAATCGAGGCAGCCGCCGTGCCCCGGATCGATGCCAACCACGATCGCACCGGGATTCGGGGCAAAGATCCGGCTGTCCGAGCCGGGGGCCGGGACAACCTGACCGATGCCCACGCTGCCGTCGGGCGAAGCCGGGTTGACAGACGGCGGATCGACCGACGGGTCCGGGCTCCCCGAGCCGGTGCATGCCGTCAGGACCAGGGCCAGGCCGGCAACCAGGACGACGGGGGGGCGGGTCCGACGGAGGCCGCGACGCGGCCCCATCGGCCTCATCGGCCCTCGGAGGCCTCGACGCTCTTCGACAGCTGGACGAGGAACTCGGCGTTGTCCTTGGTCTTGCCCAGGCGCTGCATGAGGAGCTCGATCCCCTCGTTCGGGCCAAGCGCGCTGAGCATGCGGCGCATGGTCCACACCATCTTCAGGGTGTTGTCGTCGAGGAGCAGCTCCTCCCGGCGCGTGCCGGACCGGAGGACGTCGAGCGCCGGGAAGATGCGCTTCTCGCTCAGCTTGCGGTCGAGGAGGAGCTCCATATTGCCGGTGCCCTTGAACTCCTCGTAGATGACGTCGTCCATCCGTGAGCCGGTGTCGACCAGGCAGGTGGCGATGACGGTCAGGCTGCCGCCACCCTCGATGTTCCGCGCGGCGCCAAAGAAGCGCTTCGGCGGGTAGAGAGCCGCCGGGTCCACGCCGCCCGAGAGCGTCTTGCCGGAGGCGGGCAGGGCAAGGTTGTAGGCACGGGCCAGGCGGGTGATCGAATCGAGGAGGATGACCACGTCGCGCCCGGTCTCGACCTGGCGCTTGGCGATCTCGAGGGTCATCTCCGCCACGCGGGTGTGGTTCTCGGTGGGCTCGTCGAAGGTGGAGGCGTAGATCTCGCCCTGGACCGATCGCTGCATGTCGGTCACTTCCTCGGGCCGCTCGCCGATGAGCGCGACCATCAGCAGCGCATCGGGGTGGTTCTCGGTGATCCCGTGGGCGATGTTCTTCAGGACGGTCGTCTTTCCGGCCTTGGCCGGAGACAGGATCAGGCCGCGCTGCCCCTTGCCGATGGGGGCAATCAGGTTGATGAGCCGCTGGGTGAGGTTCTTGGGGTCGACCTCCAGGTCGAACATCTCGTCGGGGAAGACCGGCACCAGCGAGTCGAAGTGCGGCCGGCGGCGGGCGAGCTCGGGATCGATCCCGTTGACCGTGTCGACCCGGGCCAGGCCCCAGTACTTCTCCTGGTCCTTCGGGGCGCGGCTCTGGCCGACGACCCGATCGCCCGTGCGGAGCCCGAAGCGACGCACGATGCTGGACGAAACGTAGATGTCGTCCGGCGAAGGCATGACCCCCTCGCGACGGAGGAACGCGAATCCCTCGTCGACGATTTCGAGAATGCCGGAGACCTCGCCCGGGACGATATCCTCGCGCCGGGAGGCCTGGGCGAGCGGGACCGCGTCGAGCAGCTTCAGGACGAGATCCGAGTGCTCGAGCCCGTCGGCCTCGATGCCGTACTCGGTGGCCAGCTCGCGAAGCTCGTCGATCGACTTCTCCTGGAGCTCGGCCAGGGTCAACGCGGGCTCATCGTGGGCCTGCGGGTACGGACCGGCATAGACCGATGAGTAGCCAGGCCCGTAGTCGCGGCGCCGCTGAAAGCTGCCGCCGCGGGAGCCGCCGTGGCGGCGTGCGCCGCCATCGGGCCGGCGTCGCGGTCGTCCGCGTCGCGGCTGGCGAGGTTCGTCGTTCATGGGGGAGACATCTCCGTCAAGGGAAAGCGGAGCGCGGTGTGGGCCACATGGCCACGTGAGGCTCCGGGTGGGGTGACTGCTGGCGTCCGGTCAGACCTTGCGGCTGCCGGCACGGGTCGTGATGTTCGGCCCGCCGTAGCCACTCATTGCGCCGATCAGCTGCGCGCGAATCTGGCGCATGACCGGCCGCCAATCGAGGTGATCATACCCGAGCGGGGCAACCACGTCCTCGGCAGATGGTCCCAGTCCGACCGACCATCGCTCGCGCAGGAAGACCCCCGCCTCCGGCGAGCGCCACCACGCAGCGCCAAACCGGTCGCGGAGCGCGGTCGACAGGCTGGCCTCGGCCAGCCAGGCGCGCAGGTAGCGGGCGGCGTAGAGGCCATCGTCGACGTCCGCCAGGAAGCCGGCATCCGGGGTTCGGACTCCGGTCAGCAGGCCGAGGAGGCC
>DATFEC010000099.1:0-2267 GCA_035251655.1 Candidatus Limnocylindria bacterium
CCCGGCCTCCGTGAACGCGTCGAGCTCGTCCCGCAGGGCTTCCCAGCGCTCCATCAGGCATGAGCAGCCAAAGTGCCGCATGAAGATGGCGAGCGCCGGTCCGTAGGCCCAGAACTCGCTCAGCCGCCGGTTCCCGCCGGATGTGTCCGGCAACTCGAGATCCGGCGCCTCGTCCCCGGGCTGGGCGGGGAGAGCCTCGTACCGGGTCCAGGTCGGCCCTTCCAGCCATCCGGCCACCCATCGGTCCTCGGCCGCCTGCTGAAGTTCCTCGATCGGATCGACCACCTCGCTCGCCATGCCTGAAGCGTACCGAACGGAACGATTCCGCGAACCGATCCGTGGTCAGAATCATCTCGGGTGCCCGCCTCGGTCTCCGAAGGCGAGCCAACAACTTGACCCGGGTTCTCGACTAGGCGGCCGCTCCGAGGACGCCCTCCCGCGGCTGCACCGTCAGCAGGCTCCAGCCGACGGCCAGCCAGGCGAGCGCGAAGACGACGAGGCCCGCCTGGGCCAGAAGCTCGAGGAAGCCGCCCGGCGGGAGGTCCCGGCCGCCGACCAGGCCCATCATCGCGATCGGGGCACTGATGGTGAAGGCCAAGCCCACGATGGTCGGGAAGACCCGGATCGCGAGCATGACGGCTCCCAACGTGGCGGACCCGATCCACAGCGCGATGTTGGCGAGGTAGCCGAGCTCGCCACCGCTGGTTGGGATGACACCGACCCGGGTGAGCACGACGAAGCCGATGCCCCACACCAGTGCGAGCAGAGGCACGAGAAAGCCGAACCACGCCAGGCCGGGACGAACGGCGACCTGCCGCAGGTGGATGCCGACCACGGCGACGGTGGCCAGCCCGTAGAAGACCGGGCCGGTGATCTCGTTGAGGCCGAAGAAGCCGATCAGCAGTGCGGCACCGGCGCAGAAGGCGGCGAGGCCGGCAAGACGGGTGAACATGCGAAATCTCCCTTCGGGAGCCTGCGGGAAGAGGCGGGCGTCGATCGCGCCCCACACGACGTCGATGAGCTGGAATACGCCCGGTGGGTGATCCTCGAGAAGCGCGAGGAACTCCTCGCCATACCGATTGCGCCAGGGCGCCGGGTACAGGGCCACGAGCCGCCGCGGGCTCACGCGGCGCCGCCTTCCAGGCGACCGAGGGTCTCCGGCTCTGACCCAGCGAACTGGAGGCTGAGACCGGCGACGATCCAGCCCACGGCGTAGATCACGACCCCCGAGCGGGACAGCACCGTCAGGATCTCGAAACGCTGAAGCGCATCGCCCGCCACCGGCCCGATCATGGCCAGCGCCGAGCCAACGAGGAAGGCCAGCCCGACGACGGGTGGGATGGCTCGAATGACCACAATCGCGGCGCCCAGAGCGGCCGAGCCGATCCAGAGCCCGATGGCCTGGAAGAGGCCGAAGTCGCTGGCCGGTATGCCGCCTCCCCACATGCTCATCACGACCGAGCTGCTTCCGACAAGGCCCCCCAGAACGGCCGCCACCCACGCCGGCCAGGCCAGATTGGGCCGGACCCTGGTCAGTTTGAGGTGAATGCCGAGGGATCCGAAGAACGCCAGCGGGTAGAAGACGTGGAACCCGATCATTGCCGCAGTGCCCAACCCCTCGAAGTAGACCTGCGAGGGGATGAAGGTGAGGCACAGGGCGACCCCGGCGAGGATGGCGCACAGGCCCGCGAAGCGCGAGAGCATCCCCGCGCTCCCGCCGTGGAGGTAATCGAGGAGGCGAGCGTCGATCGATCCCCGGACGACGTCGGCAACGTCGCCAGCCCGCAGTGGTCGAGCCTCAAGAACGGCCAGGAACTCGTCCTCGTACCGCCTCCGCCACGCACCGGGGTAGAGCCCGACAAGACGGCGACGGATCATGCCGCGCCGCCTTCCAGGCGGCCGAGGGTCTGGCGGGCGAACGACCGCATCTGGTCGACGTGGGCCTGGAGCGTCGTCGAGCCGAGGCCGGTGAGGCGGTACGGGCGGCGTCGGTCCTCGGCCGGCAGGGCTTCGATGAGGCCCCGCTGCTCGAGCCGAGCGAGTGCCGCGTAGAGGGTGCCGGGACCCATCGGCTGACCGGTCAGGCGCTCGGCTTCCTGCATGATCAGGTAGCCGTGCTTGGGACCGTCCGCGAGGGCGGCCATGACGGTCAGCGCCGGCGCGGCGAAGGGACTCAGGTCCTCGGTGGATGACTTCGGCATGCGGCTCGGCTCCATCGCGTCACTATATCGTGAGACGATATATCGTCACCCGCTATACGTCAAGTG
>DATFEC010000246.1:0-2715 GCA_035251655.1 Candidatus Limnocylindria bacterium
GCCGCAGAAATCAACGTACTTCTATCCCAAGCTGCTGACCGGCATGGTCTTCTATCCGCTGGAGGGTTGAGCGTCCGTGGTCCAGGCCATCAAACGTGACGAGGTCTTCATCGAGCCCGAGGGCATTCACGTCGAGACCCACCAACCGGAGCGGCGCAGCCGCAAGCCGCCACTCCTCCTCGTTCACGGCGTGCTCACCGGGTCGTGGCTGTGGTCGTCGTATGCGGCGTACTTCGCGGAGCGCGGGTGGGAGGCCCACGCGCTCAACCTGCGCGGTCATTTCACGTCCGACCTCGCCGACCTGTCGGAGACGCGGATGCGCGACTACGCCGATGACATCGGGATCGCCACGCGGCAGCTCGGCCGCCCGCCGGTCGTCATCGGGTGGGGGATGGGGGCGCTGGCCGCGCTCCTCTACGCCCAGTCGCGCCCGGTGCTCGGGCTCGTCCTCCTGGCGCCTTCCCCGCCAGCCGCGGCCCTGCCCCGACGCCCGGCCGATCATGAGCTGAAGTCCGTTCCTCCCGTGTACGACGCCGAGTGGTGGGGCTGGCGGGCCCCGCAGGACGAGCTCCAGGCCTGGATGCCCGACATGTCGGTCGAGGAGCTGTCGAAGATGCAGGAGCTGTTGGTCGGTGCCAAGGAGTCGGGGCGGGCGCGCCAGGAGCGGATGCTGGGCGTGGAGATCGACCCGGGCCGGATCCAGGTTCCGACCCTGGTCATCGGGGCGGGGCTGGACGACGTGATCCATCCCTCCGAAGCGCGGCGCACCGCGGACCTCCTGGGGGCGACGTACGAGTACATCCCCGGGGCGAGCCATTTTGGGCTGGTGATGGGATCGGAGACCTGGCCGGTGGTCGCGGGCTCGATTCTCGGCTGGCTCGAGGAGCGTCGCCACGGCATGATGGCCACCCAGGCCGACCTGGTGGGTGCCGCCCGCCGCTAGGCCCGACCTTCCGGGGAGGACCGATGGCTACACAACAGGGCATGTACGGGCAGACGCCGACCGGGCCAACCGAACCCGACGCCTGGCTCGCGGCGCTGGATGCCGTCCGCCGCCCGCAGCTCGAGGCGCTCGACGCGAGGATCCGGAAGGTGGCACCCGGACTGCACCGATACGTCAATCGCGGATTCCTGAGCTACGGCGAATATTCATATCGGGGCAAGTCAGGGCGGGCGGGCGAGTGGATGTGCATCGCCCTCGCGTCGAACAAGCAGTACATCTCCCTCTACTCCGGTCCCATCGACCTGGAGCCGTACGCGTCCAGGCTCCCGAAGGCGAACCTGGGCCGTGGCTGCATCCGGTTCAAGCGCCTTTCCGATGTCGACCTGGACGTCATCGACGAAGTGATCCGCGCATCCGCCGCGACCGACGGCCAATTGATCAGCTATTGAGCCGAGCGGCCGCCGGGTAGCGGATCGGCAGGAACCGCGCCGCATGATCACGACGATCACCTGGCCGCAGGCCCTCGCCTGGCGTCTGCGACGGCACCTGCTCGATCCGGTCGGCACCGAATCCGTCACGGAGGTCGTTCGCCGTCTTGGCGCCATCCAGGCGCAGGTGCCGGCGTCTGCCGAATTGGCCGTTCGCCTTCGACGACAGCACTCGAAGCCGGGGGAGGTGGAACAGGCACTGGCCGAGGGTCGGATCATCAAGGCCTGGGTGATGCGCGGCGCCATCCACCTGCTGACGCCGGAGGACGGGGGAGGCTATCTCGCGGTGATGGCGTCCCGCCGGCAGTGGGAGCTGCCGAGCTGGCAGCGCTTCTACCGCCTGACGCCGGCGGACTGGGAGCCATTCAGGGTTGCCGTCCGAGATGCCCTTGCCGACGGGCCTCTCACCACCGATGAGCTGGGAGCAGCGGTCACCGCGGTGCCGAAGTTCCGCCACCTCCACTTCGCGTTTGCCGAGCACGCGAGCACGATTCTCAAGCCGCTGTTCTGGCAGGGTGTCATGAGCTTTGGGCCTGCTCGCGACGGCCGCGCGACATTCCAGCGCCTCGACCTCAATCCGCGCTGGGCAGGCCTGCCCGAACCCGATGAGGCCGGCACGCGGGTGGTCGAGACGTATCTCCGAGCCTACGGACCGGCATCGGTCGAGAACGTGCGCTACTGGCAGAACGCGGGGCTGAAGCCGGCACGGTCGTGGCTGGCCGGCCTGGGCGATCGCCTGGCGGAAATCGACGTCGAAGGCGAGCGTGCCTACGTCCTGCGCGAGGATCTCGACGAGCTGGAGGCAACCCGGCCGACTCCCGCCGTGCGCCTCCTGCCGGGGTATGACCAGTGGGTGCTGGGCCCGGGCACCGCCGACCCGCACGTCGTTTCGCCTGGCCGCCGGCAGCTGATCAGCCGGCAGGCACCGTTTGTGATCAGTGGCGGCGTGGTGTCCGGGACGTGGGGCATCGCCGATGATCAGGTCACCGTGGACTGGTTCACCGAGGCCGGACCGACGCCGCGAGAGGCGTTGGCGGACGAGGTTGCTCACCTGTCGGCGATCCTGGAGCGGTCGCTCAGGCTGAGGACGTGAGCCCGCTTAATGCTGCGGCGATTCGTCGCCGCTACCTGTTCCTCATCGGCCTGCGCTGGTTCCAGAGCGGCCTGCTCATCCCGATCCTCGTTCTGCTGATGGTCTCGCGGGGCCTGTCCCTGGTCGAGATCGGCCTCGTCGGTGCGGTCCAGGGGGTGATCGTGCTCGTCCTCGAGCTGCCGACCGGCGGG
>DATFEC010000292.1:0-10980 GCA_035251655.1 Candidatus Limnocylindria bacterium
GAAACCATCGAGCGCGTGCTGCGCGAGACGGAAACCTGGGCAGTGGTCGGATGCTCGTCGAACCCCGACCGGCCGAGCCACGGCGTATCGCGCACCCTGATCCACAGCGGCTACCGGATGATCCCGGTCAATCCACGCGAGACGGAGGTCCACGGCCGGAAGGCGTACGCGGACCTGTTCGAGGCCCAGGGCGACGCGGTCGCCGCCGGCCACCCGATCGAGGTCGTCGACATTTTCCGCAACTCGGCACTTGCGGGAATCCACGTCGACGAAGCCATCGAGATCGGCGCAAAGGCCGTGTGGATGCAGCTCGGGGTCATCGATGAGGACGCGGCCGAGCGGGCGCGCGAGGCCGGACTGTGGGTCGTGATGGACCGCTGTCCGGCGATCGAGCTGCCGCGGCTCAGCCTCGGCGCATGACCAGGCTGATACGACCGACGGGCGGCCGCGGGTCGGCGTAGGTCTTCACCTTCGGGTTGTCCGGGCTCGTCGCACCCGGGTCCCAGGTCCGGTTCTGGGCCTCGAAGCTCACCTCCGCCAGCTGCGGCCACCGGTCGAGGATTCGGCCACCGATCTCGTGCACGAGGTGCTGGATCGAGAGGCTCACGAACTCGTGGAAGACCGATCCCGCCATGTCCGCCACCTGGTCGCCGGCGACGTAGCGGCTCGCATCCGCCCCCAGGGCGTCGGTCGCATCGGTGTACTTCCAGCCGATGTCCATCCAGGTGAACAGGGCCCGGTCAGGTCGCTCGGGGAGGGTCGTGTGCTCGTCACGGGCGAAATCGGCGAACGACGAGCCGGTGATCTTGACCAGCTGCAGGCCCTCACGCCCGCAGGCGTGATCGGTCAGTCGGACGGATCGGTCATCGGTCAGCTCGAGGTCCAGGCGCGCGGTGGACTGGTCGTTGCGGTCGCGGGCGAAGAGGACCTCGGAAGCGACGAAGCCGTCGCCGTCGTCCGCCGGGACGGTCGCCGCCGGATAGGGGAGCTCGCGGCCGAGCATCGTGATTCGTTCCATCTGCGGGTAGTGCTCGAGGAACGCTCGGCCGACGTGGTCGATCCAGCCCTCGAGGGTGGGTGAGGCATTCGAGGCCGAGGCGGCATGGATGAAGTTCTTCATCGTGTCGGTGGCGACGACCTGGCGGTTGTCGCCCTCGGTATACGACTCGAGAAAGCCCTGGCCGCGGACCTGGATCTCGATCTCGGCGGCCATGAGCGTGTTGTCCCGGCCGGTGTACGGCGACTCGGGGACCGGCGTGATCTCGGTCAGGGGCGCGCCGTAGGTGCGGTAGACATTGACTGCCGCCTTCCCGTAGCGGATCTCGTACCGCGTGTCATCGGTCACGGCGAGCCACCGGGCGTGCTGCGCAGGTAGTGGAGCCGGCTGGCGGCGATGGCCAGCGTGTCGTCCAACGCGCGGCGGAGCTCGGACGAGCGGTCGCGCGCGAGCGCGGCCTGGAACTCGGGAATCAGCGCCTCGCGGGAGCGACCGGCGACGTAGACGAGGTACCGGAAGCCGAACCGTTTCTCGTATGCCGCATTCAGCTTTCCGAGCTCCCGGTCGACCGCGTCGGCCGCCGCTCCCTGCTCGCGGCGGGACGCGTCGGAGAGCCGGCCGCGGGCGCCGAGTCGCGGGTGAGCGTTGATGAGCTCAAGCTGCTCCGCTTCCGCCATGCGGTGCGCAATGCGGGCCGCGGCCTTCATCAGGTCGTCGTCCGAGGCGAACGGCCGGGCCGCCGCCAGCCATGCCCCGAAGCGGGGAGCGGGCTCGAACAGCATGGCCACCGCTTCCATGAACCGTGGCACGGACACCTCGTTCAACTCCCCGACCGTCGGGAACGGGGCGGTTCGCGCCTCCGCCATCTGGGGTCAGCTGCCCCGGTAGACCGTCGCGCCATACGGTGCCAGCAGGAGCGGGACGTGGTAGCTCCGCTTTGCATCGGTCACCCGAAGCGCCACGGCCAGGCCCTGGAGAAAGGCGTCGTCGTCGCGGTAGTCGGCGAAGTCGAACAGGAGCTGGTAATCGCCAGTGGTCAGCTCGCCACCCACCAGGTCGGCGATACGGCCATCGGCATCGGTCTCGCCTTCGTTGAGGATCTCGAATTCGTCATCGCCGCCTCGTCGGAACAGGACGACGCTGATGCCCGCGGCCGGTCGGCCGATCTCGACATCCAGCACGTGAGTCGAGATCGTCGGGCGCATTGGTTCGGCCTTCGCTCGGCGGGCGGCCACGGCGTCCTCCTGTGCGCTGCCGGCGCGGCCTCGGGCGATATCCTTGACCGACGCCGAACGCAGCACCGGGAGCATACCGATGACCAGCCCCGACCGATTCATGATCCAGCGAATGGGGGCCGAGGAGGGGCCATACACGCTCGCCGACCTCGAGCAGCAGGTCCAGGCGGGCTACCTCAAGTACGACACCCCGATCCGTCGAGCGGACGTCGAAGGGGCCGGCTGGTTCCGCGCGGCCGAGGTGCCAAACCTGTTTTCGGACAAGGAATGGCTGGTCGCCCTGCTCCTCTCCGCGTTCCTCGGGACCTTCGGAATCGACCGCTTCTACCTCGGCTATGTCGGGCTCGGCATCTTGAAGCTCATCACCCTCGGCGGTTGCGGGATCTGGTGGGTGATCGATCTGATCCTCATCGCAACAGGCGGCTTGAAGGACAGCCGGGGCAAGGCCCTCCGCCGCTCATGAGCCCGCGCTCGCTGCGCCGGCTGATCGCCGGCGCCCTGGCCATGTCGGTCCTGGTGCCGACGGCGGCGGTCCGCAGCGGTCCCCGACTGTGCGTGTTCCACGCCGTGACCGGACGATCGTGCCCGACGTGCGGGATGACCCGGTCATGGAACGCCATTGGCCATGGAGACCTTCGCGGCGCGGTGACGTATCACGTCCTGGGACTGGGGACCTTCGTTGCGGCGGCGGCGATCGTGGCTGGCGGGGATGGACGGGCGGCACGGCTGCTCGAGCCCGATGCCCGCATGCGACGGGTCCTTGCGGCCCTGGGGGCCGTGTGGGTCGGCGCGTGGGCGTGGCGGCTGGCGGCAGGGGAGGACTGAGCGCGGTGGGCGACCTGCGGATCACGGTCGGCGAACTCGAGTTCACGGCCCGCTGGGAAGCAGCCGCCCCACGCACCCACGAGGCGCTCCGGCCGTGGCTGCCGATCCGCTCCCAGCTGATCCACTGCCGGTGGAGCGGGGAAGGCACGTGGATTCCGTTCGGTGACCGGCGGCCGGACGTGGGTTACGAGAATCACACGTCGCACCCGGCTCCCGGACAGCTGTTGATCTACACCGGCGACCTGTCCGAGTGCGAGATCCTCTTCCCGTACGGCGCCTGCGCGTTCTCGAGCAAGCTCGGGCAGCTCGCCGGGAACCACTTCGCGACGGTGATCGCCGGCAACCATCAGCTCCCCGAGCTGGGCCGACGCGTCCTGTGGGAGGGCGCTCAGGACATCGAGATCACCGAAGGGACCGATTGACCGATCTCGTCGTCCGCGGCGGAACGGTCGTGACCGCCGAGCGGTCGTTCGAGGCCGATGTCGCGGTCACGGACGGGCGGATCGCCGACATCGGTCCTGGATTGCCCGTCCCGCCCGGCGCCGAGACCGAGGATGCAACCGGCCTGCTGGTCCTTCCCGGCTGCGTGGACGCCCATACCCACACTCGGCTCCCGACCGATGACGAGCCCGATCGGTTCTTCCAGGACAGCGTGGCCGCGGCGTTCGGCGGTACGACCACGTTCCTCGCCTTCAACAACCCCGGCACCGGCATCTCCGAGCAGGGCTCACGGTCGCTGCTGGCCGGGCTCCGCGAGTTCAGGGCCCGAACCGAGGGGGAGTCCGCGCTCGACTTCGGTCTCAGCGCGGTCATCACCGGCCAGCAGGACGATCCGGTTGCCGAACTCCCCGAGCTGATCGCCCTGGGCGTCCCGACCGCCAAGGCGTTCATGGTCTTCGACTTCCGCCTGACCGATGACCGGCTGTTCGCCGCCCTCCAGGCGATGGGCCGTCATGGCGGGATGCTCCAGGTCCATTGCGAGAACGCCACGATCATCGACGCCTTGACCGCCGAGGCACTGGCCCGCGGGAATACGTCGTCTCGCCACCATGCCCTGACCCGACCGGCGTATGCCGAGGCGGAAGCGACCCACCGCGCGATCGGCCTGGCGCGGGCCGCGAACGCATCGGTCTACATCGTCCATCTCTCGTGTGCCGATGCTCTCGCCGAGGTCGTCACCGCCAAGGCGCGTGGCTGGCCGGTGTATGCCGAGACCTGTCCCCATTACCTGTCGCTGACCGATGACCGATACGCCCCGCCGGACGAGGCCGAGGTCATCGGAGCGGTCATCTCGCCGCCTCTCCGGCCCGAGGCGGACCGACAGGCCCTGTGGCTGGGCCTGTCACGCCGTGGGCTGGACCTCGTCGCCAGCGACCACGTCCCGGATCGCCTGGCGGTCGAGAAGCGGGTGCCCGCCCCGCCGTTTCCCCAGATCTCCAACGGCGCGCCGGGGATCGAGACTCTGCTGTCGGTCGTCTATGCCGAGGGCGTGGCCAAGGGGCGGATCACGATCGAGCGGATGGTCGACCTGCTGGCGACCACCCCGGCGCGACTGTTGGGATTGCCGATGAAGGGCGCCGTCGAAGTCGGGCGCGACGCGGACCTCGTTCTGTTCGACCCGGCAGGTGATCGGACGATCCACCAGGCCGACTTACACCACACCAGCGACTTCACCCCATACGAGGGCATGACGGTGCCGGGTCGGGTGAGGACCGTGCTCGGCCGCGGCCGGGTCGTCATCCGCGACGCTGACTTCGTCGGCCAGCGGAACGCCGGCCGATTCGCGGAGCGAGCGGCCGTCTGAGTTCGGGCCCCCGGGTTCGGCCGTGCCGCTAGTCGGCTTCCTCGTCACCGATGAGCGGTGGGTCGAAGATGCAGACCAGCCGCATCTGCGTCTGGGTCGTGACGACATGGTCATCACCGATGCCCACCGAGTAGAGCGAGCCCGGGAGCAGGGGCCGTTGGCGGCCGCTGCCGAGGTCCTCGATGGCGCCCCGTCCTTCCACGCAGTACACCGTCTCGCGGTGGGCGCGATACGAGAACTGGAGGCGCACCCCAGCGTCGAGGGTCGTTTCGTGGACCGAGTAGGGGGCGCCTTCGCGAGCGAGCATGAGGCGGCGGCTCCGCCAGCCATCGCCTGCCACATCGCGGTCCGTACCGATCACGTCGTCGACGGTCTTCACGTACACCTGGATCAGTCCTCGAGTCTTCGGTAGGCGGGAATCGTGAGGAACTCGGCGAAGTCATCGGAGAGGACGAGGTCGTCGAGGAGCGCTGCGGCATCGGTCCAGCGGAAGGCGGGCATGGCGGCGGTAAGCCGCGCCAGCTCGTCGTCGCGGATGGCGCCGTAGATCTCGAGAGTCATCGGTCGGCCATCCTCGAGGGGCGTGCCATGGACGCGCCATTGCCAGAGCTGCGAGCGGCTGATCTCGGCGGTGGCCGCGTCCTCCATCAGGTTGTTGATGGCGGCCGCACCGTTGCCGGCGAGCCACGAGGCGAGGTACTGGAGAGCGACGCTGATGTTGGTCCGCACCCCGGCCTCGGTCACACGCCCCCCGGCGACTTCGACGTTCAGCAGCTCGTCAGCGGTGACGATCGCTTCCGGCAGGCGTTCCTTCTGGTTCGGCCGCTCCCCAAGGACCTCGTCGAAGATCTCGCGCACGAGAGGAACGAGGTCCGGATGCGCGACCCACGTCCCGTCCGAGCCGTCGCCAGACTCCCGTTCCTTGTCGACCCGCACCTGGTCGAGCGCCTTCTCGGTGACCTCCGGCTCCCGTCGGTTCGGGATGAAGGCGCTCATCCCGCCGATCGCGTGGGCCCCTCGTCGGTGGCAGGTCTGGACCAGGAGCTGCTGATACGCCCGCATGAACGGCACGGCCATCGTCACCTGCGCACGGTCCGGAAGGACCATCTCGGGCCGGGAGCGGAGCTTCTTGATCAGGCTGAAGATGTAGTCCCAGCGCCCGGCGTTCAGGCCCGCCGCGTGGTCGCGGAGCTCGTACAGGATCTCCTCCATCTCGAACGCGGCGAGGACGGTCTCGATCAGGACCGTGGCCCGCACGCTGCCCCGCGGGACGTCCAGGGCGGCCTGCGCCGCGAGGAAGACGTCGTTCCACAGCGCGGCTTCGAGGTGCGACTCGAGCTTCGGCAGGTAGAAGTACGGTCCCGAGCCGCGGACGAGCTGCTCACGTGCGTTGTGGAAGAACATCACCCCGAAGTCGAACAGGCTGGCCGAGATCGGCGAGCCGTCGACCAGGACGTGCTCCTCGTCGAGGTGCCAGCCGCGAGGTCGAATCACCAGCGTCGCGATGTCGTCGTTCAGCGCGTACGACTTCTCATCGGTGTGGAAAGTCAGGCGGCGTCGAACGGCCTCGCGGACGGCCCACTGGCCGGTGACGACGTTGTCCCAGGTGGGGGAGAGGGCGTCTTCGAAGTCGGCCATGAAGACCTTGGCCCCGGAGTTCAGGGCATTGATCATCATCTTCGGCTCGGCCGGGCCGGTGATCTCGACCCGACGGTCATCCAGGTCGGCCGGGGCGGCAGCCACTCGCCACTCCCGATCGGCCCGGACGTGGGCCGTGTTCGGCAGGAAGTCCGGCAGCTCGCCGCCATCAAAGCGTGCCTGGCGTGCGGCGCGGTCCGCCAGCAGCCGCTGGCGTCGGACGTTGAAGGCCCGGTGCAAGCCGGCGGCGAAGGCCAGGGCGTGCGGGGTCAGCACCTGGTCGGCGTGCGTCGCTGGCATGCCGATGACCTCGACTCCGGGCGGTGCGGTGAGGACTTCGGTCATCGGTCCGATGCCCTCGCGGCGAGCATCACGATTCGGGTGAGGAGCTGGTAGGCCAGACTTCGCTTCTTCACCTGGTTGACCGTCCCGGTGACGTACAGGTCGACCTTGGGTGCGTAGAACGCGATTGCGCCCGACGCGCCGGAATGGCCGACCAGGACAGGCATGGGCCGAAGGCCGGTGAACAGGCGGGGAAGCGAGAAACGCATCAGCCCGATGCCGTAGCGCAGTGGGTAGAAGATCCGACGCCACTCACGCTGCATGTCGGCGACATCCTCGCGAGGAAACAGCTCGCCGGCAACGAAGGCGCGCAGGAACCGCATGCTTTCGACCGCGGTCGACACGATGCCGCCGTCCGCTCCGACCGACGCCATCACCTGCGGGATGTGGAGCGGTGTGGTGTCGAGCAGCATCGTGCTGACCGATGGATACCGATCAGCGGTGGCATTCGAAAAGAGGTACGTCCGCTCCAGGCCGAGGGGCGCGAGGATTCCGGTTTCCAGGGATGCCTGATAGCTGTCGCCAGTCACCGCCTCGATGATCGCACCCAGGAGCTGGTAGTTCGTGTCCGAATACGACGCCCGTCCCGGCGTTCCCGGGGCGAAGGCCGGGCGCATCTGGCGCCGCGCAATGTCGATGGCCTCGGTGAACGTCCAGCCCGGCCCGCCGGCGAGGGCACGGCCGAAGGTGGTCCCCCCGTCCGCGCGCTTGCCCTCGAAGTAGTCGGGTATGCCGGACGTGTGCGAGAGCAGGTGGCGGACCGTGATCTTTGGTCCCTGATCGACCCCGTCGATCACGCTCAGTCCAGAGACGACGTCCGCTCCGAGATAGGTCAGGATCGGCGCGTCGAGCTCGATCAGGCGACGGCGACGGAGCTGAAACACCATGGCGCTCGTGTACAGCTTGGTGATCGACGCGATGAAGTAAGGCGCATTGCCGTCGCCGAAGGTCCAGGTCCACCCGGTCGAGGGCTGCTCGAGGTCGACGGTCACATCGGACGTGTCCGACCGACGGTCGTAGCCATCGACCAGCCGCAAGAGCCGATCCTCGGCCTCGGCGCGGTTCATCTCCGCTCGCTCAGGCGACTTCGCTCAGGCGCCTTCGCCCGGCCGGCGGAGGGCCTTGGGCATCCGGCCGGCGGCGGATTCCTCGATGAGGCTGGCGAGGCGCCGCTCCCGAGTTGCCTCCTGTTTCGCGGACTGGATCCAGAAGGCAGCACTCTTGCGATAGCTGGCTCGCTGGGCCTGCCAGTACGCCCAGGCGGACGGGTTGGCTCGGAGCCGGTCCTCGAGGTCGGGCGGCACCTGCTGACGGAGCGGATGATCGCGCAGGTACGGCAGATCCTTGCGCCGATCTCGCTCCTCGAAGGCCTTCTGGCCGGCGGCGTGCATCCGTCCGGCCGCCGTCAGCTCGGCGGCCTTTGCGATGTTCGGGCCGCTCCAGTTGCTGCCCTTCCGTCGTGGTGTCCACCGGACCGCATAGATTTCGTCATCGATCCGGTAGGTGATGCCGTCGATCCACCCGAAGCACAGGGCCTCTTCGAGGGCCTCGGGGTAGGTCATCGCGGTCTTGCCAACGCTCTTCCGGTAGTAACCGACCCACATGTGGTCGGCCGAGTCATGGTTCGCCAGGAGCCAGGTACGGAATGCGGCTGTCGTCGGGAAGACCGCTACCTCGTCGCGCGCTGGCCTACCCATAGGGTCGGGGCCGTCGTACCATACGCCGCCCGTTGATCGACGGGCCTGTGCCTGCAATCGCGGAGTAGGCTTCCAGCATGCCCCTCTATCTTGACACCCACAACCACGTCCCCGGCCTCACCGGGGAAGCCGTCGCGCAGGCACACGCCCGCGATGTCGAGGTCCAGGGCAAGTACGGCGTCTCGTACCTGCGCTACTGGTACGACGAGGCGACGGGCAAGGTCTACTGCCTGGTGGAGGCGCCGAGCGCCCAGGCCGCCGAGGACGTGCATCGCGAGGCGCACGGCCTGGTCGCCGACGTCATCCAGCAGGTCACCGAAGGCGCCTGAGGCGGCGCCTGAACGGCCGTCCCAGCCTCACGACCTCGCCTGGTCGGTTGCCCTCGCCAGGAGCGCGCCGAGAGTGGTGCGCCGCCCTTCCGCTCGCAGACCGGGGAGCCTGTCCCCGAGCCGGTCGGCGAGAGCGACCATGACCTGATCCCGTTCGGAGGCGTCGGCGGGGGGTAACGAGGCGCCAATCGCCTCGCGTTGGGCATCCGCGAAGCCGATCAGGCGCGCGGCGCGCTCCGGATCGGAATTGAGCTCGATCCTGGCCAGCCGATCACAGGCGGTGGCGAGCCCGCCACGATCCCCCAGTTGTTGGCGCTGGGCGATGCTGGACCGATAGAGCTGGTCGGCGGCCGCGAGGTCGCCGTCGACGGCGGCGATGTCCCCCAGGAACATCTCGGTCCTGGCCACGCCACGACCGTCGCCGAACTGGCGGAAGATCTCCAGGGCCTCCTCGTGGCGCGCTCGGGCAACCTGCGTGGCGCCCTGCTGCAAGTGGAAGGTCGCCTCCTGTCCGAGGGCGAGAGCCAACCCGATCAGGTCGCCTTCCCCGCGGAATATCGCCACTGCGTCGGCATACAGACGTTGCCCTTCTTCGATGTCACCCTGCCGGGCCACGATATCGGCCAAGTTCAGCATGCCGATGGCCAGCGCCCGATTGTCGCCGGCCTTCCGGACGATGGCGATCGACTCTTCCTGCAGCGCACGCGCCCGCGCGAAATCGCCCCGCTCGACAGCAATGTTGCCGACATTCGAGGCGCTGTAAGCGATCCCGCGCGGCTCCCCGAGCTGACGGTGTGTTTCGAGTGCGGCCTGGTGAGCCTCGTCTGCGGCCTCCAGGTCTCCCTGCTGCGCGGATATGCTGCCGAGCCCGACCAGGGCATTGGCCCGCAGCTCGGAGATCTCCCCATCGGTGCGCGCGACGGCTCGAGTCAGCCAGCCGCGCCCCTCGACGAGGTGGCCGCCCACCTCCCAGTACCGCCACAGACCACTGGCGAGGCGGAGCTCGTCGGCTGCGCCGGCAGGGTCGTCGTCACTCCATTGGAGCGCGGCTCGCAGGTTGTCGTGCTCCACGGCGAGCTGTTCGAAGGCATCCGAGCCGTGCGGGCCAGCGAACAGGCTTGCGGTCAGCCGGTCGACGAGGCTGACCATGAACGCACGGTGGCGGTTGCGGGCCGTGCCGCCCGGGTCAAGCTCAACCAGGCGCTCCTGGGCGTACTGCTGCACGGTGTCGAGCAGTCGATACCGTGCCTCGCTCGAGGTCTCCTCGAGGACCACCAGGGAGCGGTCGATAAGGCGGCTCAGGAGATCGAGCGCCTCGACGGCGAGGACGTCATCGTCGGCACAGACGTGCTCGACGGCCTCCAGGCCAAAGCTCCCGGCGAAGACCGAGAGCCTCGTGAACACTGCCCGTTCGGCATCGGTCAGGAGGTCATAGCTCCAGTCCATCGCCGCCTTCAAGGTGCGGTGGCGGGGGAGAGCCATGCGGCTCCCGCCGGTCAGGAGACGAAATCGATCGTCGAGCCGCGACGCGATCTGATCCGGCGGAAGGGCCCTGACACGCGCCGCGGCGAGCTCGATGGCCAGCGGGATACCGTCCAGTCGGCGGCAGATCTGGGCAACGGCCGCCACATTCCGCTCATTCAGGACGAATGCGGGTTGAACGGCGCGTGCCCGCTCGGTGAAGAGGCGGACCGCTTCGGTTTCCGCCAGCTGCTCGACCGACATTGCAGCGATGTCCTGCGGCAGGTCCAGCGACGGAACCGGGTACAGACTCTCACCGGCGATCCCCAGCGCCTCGCGGCTGGTGGCCAACACGCGCAGGCCATGGGACGACCGCAGCAGCTCGGCCACGACGTCCGCGGCGGCCTCGAGGACCTGCTCGCAGTCGTCGAAGATCAGCAGCATGTGCCGGCCGGCGAGATGATCAGCCAGGGTGGCCATGAGCAAGACCCCAGGCTGCTCCTTGATGCGAAGCGTCGAGGCCACCCGCTCCGGAACCAGCGTCTCGTCACCCAGTCCGCCCAGCTGCACGACCCACGCCCCGTCGGGGAAGACGTCCATCGCTCGAGCCGCGGCTTCGAGGGCGAGACGGGTCTTGCCCACACCGCCTGGG
>DATFEC010000297.1:0-3826 GCA_035251655.1 Candidatus Limnocylindria bacterium
ACCCGCCCGGTCAACGGTCACGCCCGACTCGGCCGCGATCTCGATCGTGAGGTCGATCGGGAAGCCGAACGTGTCATGGAGGCGGAACGCCTCGTCACCGCTGATCTGGCCGCTCGCACCCGCTCCCTCGACGAGCTGGGCGAGACGTTCCGAGCCCGCCTCGAGGGTTCGGGTGAACCGTGATTCCTCGGCACGGACCTCGTCGAGAATCTCGTCGCGTCGCTCCGTAAGGTATGGATAGGCGTCGCCCATGAGGTCGATGACAGCCGCGCAGGTCTCGCCCAGGACCGACGCGGTGATGCCCATCAGCCGGACGTGGCGGACGGCACGACGCATGATCCGGCGCAACACGTAGCCGGGGCCTTCGTTCCCCGGATGGACACCCTCGCCGATGAGGAAGGTCATTGCTCGCGAGTGATCGGCCACGACCTGGTAGCTGAACCGCTCGGCCTCGACGTCCTCGGGCCGGTGGCCGAGGTGCTCTGCCAGGCGGTCGATGATCGGGGTGAACAGGTCGGTCCGATAGTTGCTGTCGACCCCCTGGAGGACCGAGGCGATCCGCTCCAGGCCCATGCCGGTGTCCACACTCTGGAACGGGAGCGGAGTCAGCGTCCCGTCGGCCGCCCGGTCGTACTGCATGAACACCAGGTTCCAGATCTCGAGCCAGCGCGGACAGGTTTCGGAGTGGTCGGGAATGCAGTCGGGGCCCTCGCTCAGCTCGGCACCGCGATCGAAGTGGATCTCGCTGCACGGGCCACAGGGCCCGACGTCGGCCATCTGCCAGAAGTTGTGGTCATCCCCAGTCTCGATGTTCCCCCATCGAACCAGGCGATCGGCCGGCAGGCCGATCTCGTCCGCCCAGACCCGGTGGGCTTCGTCGTCATCGGTATAGACCGTCGCCGCCAGGCGGTCGGGATCGATGCCGAGATCATCGGTCAGGAACTCCCAGGCCCAGTGGATGGCCTCGGTCTTGAAGTAGTCGCCGAAGCTCCAGTTGCCGAGCATCTCGAACAGCGTCTGGTGGCGTGGGGTGCGGCCGACCTCTTCGAAGTCGTTGTGCTTGCCCGCCACCCGCAGGCATGGCTGGCTGTCAACGGCGCGCCGGTAGTCGCGGGCCTCCTCGCCGGTCAGGACGCGCTTGAACTGGACCATCCCCGAGTTCGTGAAGAGGAGCGTCGGGTCGTCGCGGGCCAGGAGCGGGGCGTGAGCAACCCGGGTATGGTCCCGCGCCTCGAAGAAGCGCTGGAATCGCTCGCGAATGTCGGCCGCGGGCAGGGCCTGCACGGGGGCGGTCAGGCGCAGCGGGAGCCAGCCCCGAGCGACCCTCCGCCGATGGGGGTCACCAACCGGAGCTAGTTCGCGCTCTCCTCGGCAGGACCGTCCGCGCCGGTCTCGCGCTGGAGTGCGGTCAGCATGGCCGTCCGCGCCTGGTCGGCGGCGGCCTTGCCCTCGGTCACCGCATCACCGAAGTCGCGCATGCGCTCGTCGACGAAGTCACCGACCTGCTCGCGCATCTCCTCGCCCGACTCGGGGGCCAGCAGCAGCCCGATGGCGGCGCCGATCAGCCCACCGATGACCAGGCCGGCCACGAAACTGCCGAATCCAGAATCACCACTCATGTCGTGTGTGTTGCTCCTCCACAGGGGACACGTTCTGTTGGACTGCGATTCTACCGGCCCGGCCCGGCCCCGTCGCGTTGGCCCGCTGGTCGGGCGAGGAGGGTGGCGACCGCCGTGGTGGTGACGAGGGCCAGCTGGGCGCCGATTGCCGCACCGACGAGGTGGTACTCACCGAGGACGAGCAGGTCGACACCGGCCAGCGCGGCCAGGAAGTTTCCGGCCGCGGTCCCGACGAGGGCGGCTACCACGAGGGCCGGCGCCTCGCGGCCCCACCGGCCCCGGACGGCGACGAACAGGGTCAGGCTGATGGTGGCCACCAGCATCGTCCAGATCGCCCACGGGACCACGGTCAGCTCCGGATGATCCGGCCCCCACCGAGGCACTCCTCGCCGCGGTACAGGACGGCAGACTGCCCCGGCGCCGGGCCCCACACCGGCTCGGCGGTCTCGATCACCAGCCGGTCGGCCCCGACCACGGTGACCTCGCAGGCGACATCCGCTGACCGATGGCGAATCCGCACCTCGGCCTCGAACCGTTCTGCCGGCGGTGCGCCGGCGACGAAGTGTCGCGCGTCGGCGACGAAGGCGGAGGTGGCCAGCTCGTCGCGGGTTCCGACCACGACCTCGTTCCGGTCAGGGTGAATCTCGCGGACGTATCGCGCGTCGCCGCCGGCCAGGCCGAGGCCCCGGCGCTGGCCGACGGTGTAGTGCGCGTAGCCCGAGTGGGTGCCAACCTGCCTGCCCTCCGCGTCGACGATCGACCCGGCGCTCCCGTCGTAGCCGCGCCGCTCGGCCAGCAGGGCACGGTAGTCCCCCGCCGGCACGAAGCAGATCTCCTGGGACTCCGGCGTGGCGGCGGTCGGCAGGTCGAGGTCGGCAGCGAGCTGGCGGACCTCGGGCTTGGTCATCTCGCCCAGCGGGAAGCGGGTGGCGGCGAGCTGCCGCTGGCCGAGGTTCCACAGGAAGTAGGTCTGGTCCTTCGCCGTGTCCGCCGCTCGGAGCAGATGCCACGATCCATCCCGGCGCTCGACGCGCGCGTAGTGACCGGTGGCCACCGCGTCCGCCCCGTAGGCGCCCACAGCTCGTCGGGCGAGGAGGTCGAACTTGATGTACTGGTTGCAGGCCTGGCATGGGTTGGGCGTCGTACCGGCCAGGTACGCGTCCGCGAAGGCGTCGATGACCTCCGACCCGAACTCCGCTTCGACGTTGAGGATGAAGAACGGGATCCCGATCCGATCGGCGACCCGGCGCGCGTCGTCCGCGGCCTCCGACGAGCAGCACCCGCGCCTCGGCTCCCAGCCCTCTCCCCGATCGGGGTGGGTGCGCATCCAGACCCCGACCACCTCGTCCCCTCTGGCGGCCGCCTCGCGCGCGAGCAGGGCGGCGGCGACGCTCGAGTCCACCCCGCCGCTCATGGCGGCCACGATCCGGGCCATTGCCGGCTCAGGCCCCCGCCGGGGCGACGCCGACCTTGGCCGGGAGCGGCGCGGCTGCGGCACGCACCCGCGTCACGCAGGTCGTCACCAGCTCGGCGGCGCGATCAACCTCCTCGCTGGTCGTGGTCCGGCCCAGGGTCAGCCGCAGCGACCCGCGGATGCGATCGGGTGCGACGCCCATGGCCTGGAGGACGTGGCTCGGCTCGGCGCTGCCCGAGGTGCACGCGCTGCCTGTCGACGCGGCCAAACCCTCGAGATCGAGGGCCGCTATCAGGTCCCCGCCTTCCACCGCCTCGAACGCCCAGCTGACGCTGTTCGGCAGACGGGCCGTCGGGTGGCCGGTCAGCTCCCCGTCGGTGATTTCGCTCAGTCGACCGATGAGCGCGTCACGCAGCCCCCGCTGCCGATCGGACTCGGCCGCGGCGGCAGCCGCGTCGCCGCGGGCCAGGCGCAGTGCGGCCGCGAGGCCGACCGCGCCGGCGACGTTTTCGGTCCCGGCCCGCCGCTGCCGCTCCTGCGAGCCCCCGGACTGCTGCGGGATGACGTTCGTGCCCTGCCGCACGAACAGGGCGCCGATGCCCTTGGGCCCCTCGATCTTGTGGCCCGAGATGCCCAGCACGTCCGCCTGCAGCGGGTCGACCTCGATCGGCAGGTACGCGGCAGCCTGGGTGGCGTCCACCACGTACCGGATCCCGCGCTCGCGGCATCGGGCGCCGATCTCGGCCACCGGCTGGATGGTTCCGACCTCGTTGTTCGCGTACCCGACCACGAC
>DATFEC010000226.1:0-3557 GCA_035251655.1 Candidatus Limnocylindria bacterium
AGGACGAGCACCGCGATCGTCGCCACGGCCGTGATCGCCCCAACCAGCAGGGCCCGTTCCGCGCCGCCGGGCCAGACCACCGACAGGCCGACGACCCCGACGACCGCCGAAATACCGATGCTCTTCAGCCAGAAGCCCCGATGGAACGACCAGTCGCGCGGCTCGCGCGGTCCGGTTCGGCGGGGTGGCTTCCTGGCCCCGCCGCGCGACGGCTGGGCATACGGATCCTGGCCCTTCATCATCCGCTGGTACTGGCGGCGTTCGGCGCGCGACATCGGTCACCCAGTCTATCTGCCGGTAGGATTGGCCGACCGTGCACGACGTCTTTGACCAGTTCAAGCAGCAGCTCCCCGACCCCGACCCGACCGAGACCGACGAATGGCTCGATTCGCTCGACGCGGTGGTGGAGGAAGAGGGGCCGGAACGTGCCCGGTTCATCCTGTTTCGGCTCCTCAAGCGGGCGCGCCAGCTCCAGGTCGGCCTGCCGCCGCTGACCCAGACCCGCTACGTGAACACGATATCGGCCGAGCAGGAGCCCGCATTCCCCGGCGACGAGCAGATGGAGCTGCGCATCCGCAGGATGATTCGCTGGAACGCGCTGGTCATGGTCCTGCGCGCCAACACGCGCTACGAGGGCATCGGGGGGCACCTGTCGACCTACGCCTCGGCGGCGAGCCTGTACGAAGTCGGCTTCAATCACTTCTTCCGTGGCTGGGACGACGGTCCGGGCGATCTCGTCTACTTCCAGGGGCATGCGGCGCCGGGGGTCTACGCCCGCGCGTTCCTCGAGGGCCGGCTGACCGTGGAGCAGCTCGATCACTTCCGTCGCGAGGCCCTGTGGCCCGACGGCCTGCCGTCGTACCCGCACCCGCGGACGATGCCCGACTTCTGGCAGTTCCCCACCGTCTCCATGGGCCTCGGCCCGCTGGCCGCCATCTACCAGGCCCGCTTCAACCGTTACCTGGCGGCTCGCGGCATCGTCGACACCTCGGCGTCTCGGGTGTGGGCCTTCGTCGGCGACGGCGAGATGGACGAGCCCGAATCGCTGGCGGGGCTGAGCCTGGCGGCCCGCGAGGGGCTCGACAACCTCGTGTTCGTCGTGAACTGCAACCTCCAGCGGCTGGACGGCCCGGTGCGCGGCAACGGGAAGATCATCCAGGAGCTGGAGTCGGTGTTCCGCGGCGCCGGCTGGCACGTCATCAAGGTCATCTGGTCCCGGGAGTGGGACGCGCTCCTCGAACGCGACACGGATGGCGTCCTGCTCAACAAGATGACCGAGACCCTCGACGGCGACTACCAGACCCTATCGGTCGCCGACGGCGCCTATATCCGCGAGAAGTTCTTTGGTCCGGATCCGCGACTCCAGGCAATGGTGGCCGACAAGACCGATGCCGAGCTGGCCGCGCTCCGCCGTGGCGGTCATGACTACCGCAAGCTCTACGCCGCCTACCACTACGCGACCCAGCACCAGGGCGCGCCGGTCGTGATCCTGGCCAAGACCGTGAAGGGATGGACGCTCGGACCGGGAATCGAGGCGCGGAACATCACCCACCAGGCCAAGAAACTGACCGAGGACGAGCTGCGGATCTTCCGCGACCGACTTCAGCTGCCGATCCCCGATGACCAGCTCGCGGACGCGCCGTACTACCACCCCGGCGCGGACAGCCCGGAAATCCAGTACATGCTCGAGCGACGCGCGGCCCTCGGCGGAACGCTCCCTCGCCGGCGCGCCACCGTGGAGCCGCTGCCGGCGCCCGGGGACGCGGTGTTCACCGATGTCCTCGCCGGCGCCGCCCAGCCGGCGTCGACGACCATGGCCTTCGGCCGGCTGCTCCGCAACCTCGTCCGGGACCCCGAGCTCGGCCGTCGGGTGGTCCCGATCATCCCCGATGAGGCGCGCACCTTCGGTATGGATCCGCTGTTCAAGGAGCTGGGGATCTACAACCCGCTCGGCCAGCGGTACACCGCGGTCGACCAGCAGCTGCTGCTCTCGTACCGCGAGGCGACCGACGGCCAGATTCTGGAAGAGGGCATCACCGAGGCCGGGTCGATGGCCTCGTTCACCGCGGCCGGGACGGCGTACTCGGTCCACGGTGAGCCGATGATCCCGTTCTACACGTTCTACTCGATGTTCGGGCTGCAACGCACCGGCGACCAGGTGTGGGCCTTCGGCGACGCCCGCGGCCGCGGCTTCATGATGGGCGCCACCGCCGGTCGCACCACGCTCACCGGGGAGGGCCTCCAGCACGACGACGGCCAGAGCCACCTCTACGCCCTGGCCATCCCCAACCTGCTGGCCTACGACCCGGCCTTTGCCTACGAGCTCGGCGTCATCGTTCGGGACGGCATCCGCCGGATGTGGCAGGCCGGCGAGGATGTCTTCTACTACATCACCCTGTACAACGAGAACTGGACCCAGCCACCACTCCCCGAGGGCATCACCAAGGGAATCACTCGTGGCCTGTACCGATTCCGGCCGGCCGCCGGCACCGGTCGTCGAGTCCAGCTTTTCGGATCGGGATCGATCCTTCACCAGGTCCTCCGCGCCGCGGACATCCTCGCCGAGCAGTTCGGCGTGGCGGCCGACGTGTGGAGCGTGACCTCGTACCAGCAACTGCGCGCCGACGCGCTGCGGGTCGAACGCCACAATCGGCTCCAGCCCGACGATGAGGCGTGGGTGCCGTATGTCGTCCGCCAGCTGGCCGATGCGCCGGGGCCGGTCATCGCGGCGACGGACTACGTGAAGGCGGTTCCGGACATGATCGCGCGCTGGATCGTCGACCGCCCGTATGTCGTCCTCGGCACGGATGGGTTCGGCCGGTCTGACACACGCGACGCCCTGCGCTCCTACTTCGAGGTCAGCCCCGAGCACATTGCCTATGCCGCCCTGGTCGCCATGCGACAGGGTGGCGACGCCTCGGCCGACGAACTCATCAAGGCGCGCGGAGCGCTCGAGATCGACCCCGGGAGGGGTGATCCGGCATCGGTCGAGCCAGCGGAATCCTCGACACTTGGTGAGGAAACGAAAGATCGACAGAGAAAATAGGAAAGATACTTGACAGAATAGCAAGACTGCCTTACTGTCTCCACATCGAGCCACTCAGATAGGGAGACAGGGATGTTGGACTACCGGATTCATTACGCTCAGCTGGTCGTCGAAGACCGCCTGCGCCGGCAGCGCCCGACGGAGGCGAGCCGGCCCGCAACGCGCATTCACCACCGCGAGGCAACGCGCCAGGTCGCGGCGGCCACCCACCGCTGATGGCGCCACGCGACGTCATCGCCACCTGCCCGGTCTGCTCCGGTGAGCTGGAGATCAGCCGCCTTCACTGCAGCACCTGTGGCACCACGATCGAAGGCGAGTTCGGCGTCGGCCGCTTCGGCCGCCTGAGCCACGAGCAGATGGCGCTCCTCGAGAGCTTCCTCCGGTCTCGGGGCAACCTCAAGGAGATGGAACGAGCCCTCGGCATCTCGTACCCGACCGTTCGCGCCCGGGTCGAGGCACTCGTCCAGGCCCTCGGCCTGGCAGATGGGGACCAGGTCGACATCGTCGTCGA
>DATFEC010000307.1:0-2884 GCA_035251655.1 Candidatus Limnocylindria bacterium
CGTCTCGGCCGCCCGTTCGGCCAGGTTGCCGACCATCACCGAGTGGTGGTACGTCCCAGGCGTCTCGAGCAGGAGGCGGCGGAGCAGCGGGTGGGCCGGGTTCGCCAGCTCGAGCATCTGGAACACGGTGAGGATGCCGAACACGTTGCCCAGGACCGCAAAGCCGCCCACGGCCAGGATCACCGACAGGGCGGCGTTGACGAGGCCGGCAACCGCCAGCTGGGCGATCCCGGCCGCGTCCAGCGCGTCGAGCAGGCCGAACCCCACGACCACGGCCACGTTGACGAGGGCCAGGACGAGCCCGGCTCGCACGAAGGCGTTCAGGCGTTCCGCCTGGAGAATGATCACGAGCGAGGCAAACCCGCCGGCCGCGACGTACATCACCGGGCCGAGGGCGGCGTCGTTCACCAGTCCCGCCACGACGGCAAGACCGATGGCCATGGCCCCACCGGCGGCTCCTCCCAGCAGGAGGCCGGTCAGCATGACCGCGGCCGAAGTCGGGACGAGGTAGGTCGCGATCGTCCGATCGCCGGCGAGGCGGAGGACGACGGCGCTGACCAGCAGGATGAGCAGGAAGAGGACGAGGCTCCGCGGCCGATGCCAGATCGCGGGCTGGAAGCGCCACAGGAAGCCAACGAGCAGGACCGCCAGCAGGGCGGCCATCAGCCCGTAGCCGATGAACGGCAGTACGTCGCCGGCCGGGTCGGTGAGTCCCAGCTCGGTGAGCTTCTCGAAGTCCAGCGTGGTGATCGGGTCGCCGGCACGAACGACGGCCTCGTTGGGCTGGACCGTGACCCGGACCGGCTCCACTGCCGCCCGCGCCTCCTGGCGGGCGGTGGCCGTGGCGTCCGCGCTGTAGGCCAGGTTGGCGGCGATGTGGGCGGCAGCCAGGTCGCCGGCCATCTCCCGCTCGTCCGGGGCGAGATCGACACTCACCGCCTCGCGGGCCGCCTGTCGGGCATCGGCGAGCTCGCCTTCGCGCACGTCGGCTGCCTGGATCAGGTCCAGGACCCGTCGGCCCTCGGCCGCGATCGCGTTCCACCGCGCGGTGGGCAGCGCGGCCAGGACAGCGACCTGCGTCGCCCGAAGCGACGGCGCGGCGTCCGCCAGGCCGGCCTCGATCTCGGCGGGCGAGATGGTGCCGGCATCCCGGGCGGCCAGCACCGACTGGGTGGCAGTCACCTCCGCGTCAAACGCGGCCAGCTGCCGCGAGCGGATGTCTACGCGGGGACCAATCTCGACGTAGACGCGCCCGACCGCATCCTCGGCCTCCGCCCGCGCGGCCTCCGTCTCGGAGGCGGACACGAACGAGACGGCCTGCGCGGCGCGGATGTCCTCGGTCGCGACATCGCCGACTTCGAGCGACACCGTGTTCGGGATCAGGTCGATGGCGAGGATCGCGAACAGCGCAACGCCGACCAGCGCGGTGACCGCAACCAGCCGTGCCACCGCGGCGCCGGTCATGTCCCGGTCGCGGGGCGCGAGGGTCCTGGTGATGAACATGGGGCGGGGATGCTACCCCGCGGGCGCCTCGGATAACAGCCGGCGAACCAGGTCTGCGACTTCCTTCCCATCGGCCCGGCCCTTGGTCTGGGGCACGAGCATGCCCATGACTTTGCCCATGTCGGCCGGCCCGCTGGCTCCAGTAGCCGCCATCGCGTCCCGTGCCAGCCGCTCGAGCTCGTCGGGGGACAGCGGCTCGGGCAAGAACTCGCGGAGGATCGCGATCTCCGCCTCCTCGACCTCGGCCAGCTCGGGACGGCCGCCGCCGCGGAACAGCTCGATGCTCTCCCGCCGCTGCTTCACCTGGCGATCGAGGACCTCGATCATCTCGGGGTCGGTGAGCTCGTGGCCCAGCTCGATCTGGCGGTTGTGGGCGGCGGCCATGGCCATCCGCAGGGTACCGACCCGTTTCGCGTCGCCGGCCTTCATGGCGTCCCGCATCGCGGTTGAGAGATCGGTCTGGAGGCTCATCGGTTCAGCCTGGGCATGCAAACGGGACCGGCCTGATCGGCCGATCCCGGCTGGGGGCTAGACGCGCGGACCCTTGCGCTTCTTGGATTCCTTGCGCTTGCGCTTCACGCTGGGCTTCTCGTAGTGCTCGCGGCGCCGTGCCTCGGCCAGGATGCCGGACTGCTGGATCTTCTTGTTGAAGCGTCGCAGCGCGCTCTCGAACGACTCGTTCTCGCCCACGCGGACTTCCGCCAAACGTCTCGCCTCCTCTCAGCCGATGATTTCGGCCGGCGGAGTCTACCAGACGACGATTTCGAGCACGATCAGGCCCGAAGCCTCAGGTCCCGGCAGGCACCTCGTCCTGGGCCATGGACACCGCTTCGGTCGGCGCGGCGCCCGCGAGCGGATCAGAACGGGCGACCGCGGCCGAGAGCCGCTCCAGGAACGGGATCGCGCCGAGCTCCGAGAAGATGACGCGGCTGTTCTGGACCGCGCGCTGGACGTCCAGGTCGGCGGGGTCGAGGAGGACGGCCATGTCGAGGCCGGTCATTGCCTCCTCGAACCGCATACCCAGGGCGCGCCAACCATCGAGGGCCTGCCGGTACAGCGTGCCGGCCTCACGGACCGAGCCCGCTCGAGCCGCGCGGGCTGCCTGCACGTTCAGTTCCAGGGCATCCCTGGTGGGTCCATGACGCCCCGACTCGACGAGTCCGCCGAAGATCTCAGCCAAGGCCTCATCGTCCCGGTTCCAGGCCGCCAGGTGGGCCGACCAAACGAAATTATCGAATGCGCCCTCCCCCCAGTCGTCCTTGCGGAAATAGCGCATCGCCTCGGAGTCCCGGCCGCTCGCGAGCGCGTCGTAGGCTTCGACAGCATTCCGGAGCTGGACAACCGCCGGTTCGTCAGAATCGAAGTCTCGGACGAACGACGT
>DATFEC010000209.1:0-2022 GCA_035251655.1 Candidatus Limnocylindria bacterium
CGTACCCATCAGCTCCCAGAACCGATTGCCCTGGTCCTCGTCGCGGTATGGGTAGAACGGGTTCGTGCCCGGCACCCGGAGGGCGATCCCTTCCTCCGCCGCGCCTCCCGCTGACGTCCCTCTTGTCTCGCCCAGCATGAAGAACGCAGCCGCCTGCTCCCGGGAGAGCCGTGCCACGCCCGGGATGACGTTGTCGTTGCGGTTCAGGATCAGCAGCGCATTGACGGGGCCGATCTGCCGCGGGTCACGCCAGATCCCGAGCGAGGCCATGGGGAATGTCGCGCGCCCATTCTTGGTGTAGCCCTCGTCGAAAAAGTCGACCGGCCCGTCGACCACTTTCTGGGACACGTTCTCGAGGTAGGCGTCCGGCTTGGTGACCGCGCCATGGATCGCCGGTTCGTGGCGCGGGTCGAGGGCGAACGTCTTGGCGAAGCATCCGTTCTCGGTGCCAACCACCTTGCCGCCCGGGAACAGGCCGATGAAGTCATCCTGAACAGGCTGCGACCCGTTCTGGCGGGTGAAGGTCGTCGTCGTCTTCCCGGTGCCGGACAGACCGATAATCAGGATCGTCCGCTCCCCGGCATCGGTCGGGACCACCTTGCAGCCGGCGTGCATGGCCAGGCCGCCGGCGTGGAACACCTTCGCGTTCCACATCCGCAGGCCGCCCTTCTTCGACTCGCCGAAGTAGTCGGAGTTGAGCACCCGGGTCACGCCGGCGTCGAGATCGACCGTGATCAGGCGATCGTCGGGATAGCCCGGCATCGGCAGGTTGGGGGTGTAGATCATCACTAGCTCCGGGTCCCAGTCGGCCGACAGCCGATCCGGCTCGAAGTACAGCTGCTGCTGCATGCCGGCGATGTTCGCGTTGGCGGTCTCGATGTACAGCCGCGCCCGCGACCGGTACTCGGGGTCGTTGCCGATGAAACCATCGACGACCACCATATCGCGCTCGGCGATGTACTCGTCCTGGAGCGCGGCCACGCGGGCACCCTTGGCGCGGGTGATGGTCTGGTCGTTGGTGATCGCCGGGTCGTCGGTAACCAGGTAGGTGGAGCCCTTCGATCGGCTCACCACACGGGTCTGGACGTTGTAGTTGCCGTACGCCGTACGACGGGCCTGCGGCATGCGTGCGGTGAAGGCCTGCAGCTCGGCCGGCGTGGGGTCGTAGATGACCGATCTGGCGGTCGGGAGACGGGTCCCGTTGGGTCCCGCGGGGGCGTGCGCCGGGTCGGCGACCACGTTCATACGGTCGGGAAGTCTCCTGTGCGGATTCGGTGCGCGGGTGGAGCGGCGGCGCCACCGACGTGTTTCGTATCGGCCATATCGTAGCAAGAGCGACTTCGCGAAACTTTCCGGCCGTCTTGCGCCTCTTCAGGGTGGACCGATGTCGTGTCGGTTCGCCGTCCAACTCCCTGCAACGAGGCCATATCGTGAAGAACCGATCCCTGCGCTCCAGCGTGCTGGCTGCCGCCGCCCTTCTCCTCATTGCCGGTGCCGCGTTCGCCAGTCTGAGCGGCGATCCCTCCGAGTCGCCTGGGCTCCAGGCGGGCGAGGCGTCAGCGTCTGCCGAGCCCTCCGCGTCGCCCGAGCCGTCCGCGTCCCCCGAGGCCGACGACGACGAATTCCAGGTTGCCGGCTCCGCCGCGCCGTCCGCGTCCCCCGAGGACGACGACGACGAGGACGACGACAACAGCGGCCCGGGCAACGACGAGGACGACGATGACGCATCCGAGTCCCCCGAGCCGTCCGAGTCACCCGACGACGACTGAGCCTCATCCGCAATGGCCGTCGCGGCATGGCACGATGCCGGCGTGGATGACCGCGCCCTGGTCGACGCCGTGCTCGACGGCGACCGCGAGGCGTTCCGGGCCATCGTTGATGGCTCGCAGGGCGCGGTGTATCGGGCCTGCCTCCGCGTCCTCGGATCGGTGCCGGACGCCGAGGACGCCGCCCAGGAGAGCTTCGTGACGGCCTTCCGCTCGCTCGGCAGCTATCGCGGGGACGGGCCGCTCCAGGCCTGGC
>DATFEC010000114.1:0-2601 GCA_035251655.1 Candidatus Limnocylindria bacterium
CCTGGGCGACGTCCGGACCGAGGAGTCACCCGGGGTCGTTCAGTTCACGATCGATGGTCGGGAGCTGGCCCTCGACGCGCTCCAGGAGGACGATAACGCCCTGTGGCTGATCTTCGGGGACACCACCAACGGGCGGGAGACGTACTCCGGCGGCCGATTCCTGGTGACCGAGCCCGTGGCCGAGGACGCATCGGTCGTGGTCGACTTCAACCTGGCGTACAACCCGCCGTGCGTCTTCAGTCCGTACGCCACTTGCCCCCTTCCGTGGCCGGGAAACGTCCTGCCCGTGGCGGTACGGGCGGGGGAGCGGATGCCGGGGCAGGCGGACCGATAGACTGGATGGACCGATGACCACCGATGCCACCGGCACCGTCCGGGCTCCCGCCGAGTTCCTGAACGACACGGTGCGGAACATCCAGCCGTCAGGCATTCGCCGCTTCTTCGACATGCTGGCCGAGATGAAGGACGTCATCAGCCTGACCATCGGGGAGCCGGACTTCACGACGCCCGAGCCGCTGACCCGGGCCGCGATCGCGGCCCTCGAGGCGGGCGAGACGCATTACACGGCCAACGGCGGCATGATCGAGCTCCGCGAGCTGGTGGCCGCGAACCTCGCCAATCGGTACGGGGTCCGCTACGAGCCCCGCGGGGAGCTGGTCATCACCGTTGGCGCGAGCGAGGGGTTGGACGCGACCCTGCGGGCGATCATCAACCCTGGGGACGAGGTCATCTACCACGAGCCGTGTTTCGTGGCCTATGGCCCGTGCATCACCCTCGCCGGCGGGGTGCCGGTCGCGCTGTCCACGTCCGACGTCACGGACTTCCGGGTCACCGCCGAGCAGATTGAGACCGCGATCACGCCCCGCACCAAGGCGATCTTCCTCGGCTACCCGAATAACCCGACCGGCGCCGTGCTGAATGCCGACCAGCTGGCGGCGATTGGAGACGTCGCGGAGCGGTACGACCTGCTGGTCATCAGCGACGAGATCTACGACCGCCTGGTGTACGGCGAGCACCGCCACACCGCCTTCAGCGCCCTGCCGCGGATGCGGGACCGAACGGTCCTCATCGGCGGCTTTTCGAAGGCGTACGCCATGACCGGATGGCGGATCGGCTACGTCGCCGCGCCGGCCGGCCTGATGGAGGGGATCGCCAAGGTCCACCAGTACGGGATCATGTGCGCCCCCACCGCCGCCCAGCACGCGGCCATCGCTGCCCTCCAGGTCGGGGAGCCGTTCGTCCAGCAGATGCTGGCCGAGTACGACCGCCGCCGGCAGCTCATGGTCCGGCGCCTGAACGAGATCGGCCTGCTCTGCTTCGAGCCGATGGGCGCGTTCTATGCCTTCCCCGAGGTGACCGCCGCCACCGGCCTGTCAGCCGAGGACTTCGCCCAGCAGCTCCTGGCGGAGGAGCACGTCGCGGTCGTTCCGGGCGAGGCCTTCGGGCCATCGGGCGCGGGTCACGTGCGGGTCTGCTACGCGACCGCTTACGAGCAGATCGAGGAGGCGATGGACCGCATCGAGCGGTTCGTCGGCGCGCGCCGGAGAAACGCCGCCTAGAGAGGCGTGATCGTCATGGAGTCGAAGACTTCCGTGGCGTGCTCGAGGAAGTGGTCGTAGTCCTCGACGATGGACCGGGCTTCGGCGATCAGGATCACGGTCACGCGGCCCCCGTCGACGGCAGTGATCCGAGCCTGCTCCATGTCCTCAAGGTCGAATGTCCCCCCGCCCGGGAGGGGCCACACCCAGATCTGGCCGTCACCGGTGGCCGCGCAGTCCGCATCGATAGCCGTGGTCAGGTCCACCTGGAGCCCGGGCCGGCCGCCGACCTCGACCTCGACCGGCTCACCGGCGGCGACCCCCGTCCGGTCGCTCAACATCGCGATGAACTCGGCTGGCGTGATGCCGGTGCTGCTGAGGCCGGCATTCGGGTCGCAGGGATCGGTGAAGGACTCGCCACCGAACGTGAGAGCGCTGATGGCCGCGTCGGGCACATCGGCCAGGAGCAGGCCAAAGCCGACGCCCGGGGTGTCCGGGAGGCCGGACCAGTCGTGGTCGTCCAGGGTGAACTCGATCCGAGCCCCGGTCGCCTCCGAAACGTAGTCGCCGGCCGCGAGCGGGCCTGCGCAGACGACTCCCGGGTCGCAGAGCGCGGCGGCTGACTCGGAGGGGGCGATCGATGGCTCTTGGCTGGTCGGATGTGCCGAACGGGAGGGCGACGCCGACGCCGATGGAGAGCAGGCAGCCAGCAGGACAACGAGCAGGATGGTGCCGCCCCGGAAGGTACGCGGGATCATCGGTCAGCTGACCGTTTCGCCGCTATCTGTCGAGCGAGGCGAAGCAGGCGCGCGCAAAGTCGAGCAGCGCGGAGACTAGGAGCCGGTCCTGGTCGCTCGACTCGGCCGCCAGCTCGATCTTCGGCTCCTCCGCGATGAGCCGCCACACGGAGCGGGAGGTCCTTGCGTTGTCATCCCACTGCGCGTCGCTCTGGAGGCGCATGCCCCGGACGGCCGGCCAGCGATAGAGCCCTCCGCGAAGCTCGTAGGTCGCCGATCCCGTGGACGTCGGCGCGAAGTTGTAGTCGAGCAGACCGATATCGGTC
>DATFEC010000094.1:0-7194 GCA_035251655.1 Candidatus Limnocylindria bacterium
TTCGGACCGATCCGGGGATAGCCGATCAGCTGGGGGAGAATCTGCATGCGGGCGTGCAGTCTAGACGAGACATCTGCGGTCGGCGCCCAGCCATTGGCGACGGGCGCTAGACTCCTCTGGCTTAGCCCATCAGGCCGGGAGGATCACGCCCCGTGGAGCGCGCCGCGAACCGCACCCTGTTCACCTCCGAGTCCGTGACGGAGGGACATCCGGACAAGCTCTGTGACCAGATCGCCGACGCGATCCTCGACGACGTCCTCTCCAACGACCCCGACGCGCGATGCGCGATCGAGGTGGCGGCCACCACCGGGCTGGTCCTCGTCCTGGGCGAGATGACGACCAGCCATTACGTGGACGTCCAGTCGGTGGTCCGCGGCACGGTGCGAGAGATCGGCTACGACTCCAGCCATCTCGGATTCGACTGGGAGACCTGCGGGACCATCTCCGCAATCAAGGAGCAGAGCCCGGACATCAGCCGCGGCGTGGATCACGCCCTCGAGTCGAAGCTGGGGCTGGAGCCGGACGAGCTCGGCGCCGGCGACCAGGGAATGATGTTCGGGTACGCGACCGATGAGACGCCCGAGCTCATGCCGATGCCGATCCAGCTCGCGCACGCGGTCGCCCGGCGGCTGGCGGAGGCGCGCCGCGATCGGTCGCTCCCCTTCCTGCGACCCGATGGCAAGAGCCAGGTAACCGTCGAGTACGACGAGGACGGCCGTCCCGCACGAGTCCACACCGTGGTCGTCAGCGCCCAGCATGAGCCGGACGTGGACACCCGCGAGCTGACCGATGGGATCCGCGCCGAGGTCATCGAGGCCGCCATTCCGGCCGATTTGCTCGACGCCGACACCAAGGTCTACGTCAATCCGACCGGGCGGTTCGTGATCGGCGGGCCGCTGGGCGACTCGGGGCTCTCCGGGCGCAAGATCATCGTCGACACCTACGGCGGCATGGCCCGCCATGGGGGCGGCAGCTTTTCGGGCAAGGATCCGACCAAGGTCGATCGGTCCGGGTCGTACATGGCCCGCTTCGTGGCCAAGAACATCGTGGCCGCGGGCCTGGCGCGTCGCTGCGAGATCCAGCTGGCCTACGCGATCGGGGTGGCCCACCCGCTGGCCATACACGCCGAGACGTTCGGGACCGGGATCGTGCCCGACGCGACGATCGAGGACCTCATCCGCGAGCATTTCGACCTGCGCCCAGGAAGCATCATCACCGACCTGACCCTGCGCCGGCCGATCTACCGACCGACCGCGGCGTACGGCCATTTCGGCCGTTCCGATCTCGACCTGCCGTGGGAGCACACCCCGCACGCGGACGCATTGCGCGGCTCGGTCATGGCCGACCGGAGCGCGACTTCCGTCGCCTAGCCCGGAAAGCTCCCCGCTGGGTCGGAAGCGGGGCAGAGAAATGTCCCGAAGGAACCGCGGCGACCGTTGATGTCATCTCGGGTCCGGCCAGCTGCCCCTTCGGGACGTGCGCAGGATGCGGGATCGACGGCCCACTGCGCAAGTCCCTTTTCCACGGACTTTCAGGTTCCGCCCGGATTTGTCCACAGCCTGTCCGGCGCGCCTTGGTCCAGCGGCGACCACCCGAGACCGGCTCGGGATGATGGAGAATGCGCTCGATGAAGGCGGTCATCCTGGCCGGCGGCCGAGGCACCCGGATCGCCGAAGAGACCCACCTCCGACCCAAGCCGATGATCGAGATCGGGGGGCGGCCGCTGCTGTGGCACATCATGAAGATCTACTCCGCCCACGGCGTGAACGACTTCGTCGTGTGCAGCGGTTACCGGGGCTACTTGATCAAGGAGTACTTCGCCAACTACGTCCTCCACATGTCCGACGTCACCTTCGACATGGCCGGCAACACGATCGACGTCCACCACCGCGACGTTGAGCCGTGGCGCGTCACCGTGGTCGACACGGGAGACGACACGATGACCGGCGGGCGCCTGAAGCGGGTGGCGGCTCACGTCCAGGAGGAGGAGGCGTTCTGCTTCACGTACGGCGATGGGCTCGCGGACGTGAACGTGTCGGAGAGCATCGCGTTCCACCGCGGGCACGGGAAGCTCGCGACGGTCACCGCGGTGCAACCTCCGGGACGGTTCGGGTCACTGCAGCTCGAGGGGAACCGGGTCAGCGGCTTCACGGAGAAGCCGCTCGGCGACGGTGGCCTCATCAACGGCGGATTCTTCGTCCTTTCGCCAGGCTGCCTCGAGCGGATCGCCGGCGACGCCACGGCGTGGGAGGCAGAGCCGCTGACCGGGCTCGCCGCGGACGGAGAGCTCATGGCGTTCGTCCACGCCGCGTTTTGGCAACCGATGGACACGGTCCGTGAGCGAACCCTGCTCGAGACCCTGTGGGATGCCGGCCGGGCGCCGTGGAAGGTGTGGTGACGCTCGGCGACCGCGCGGTCCTCGTCACCGGACACACCGGCTTCAAGGGTGGGTGGCTGGCCATGTGGCTCGCCGAGCTCGGCGCCAGGGTGCACGGGTATGCCCTTGATCCACCGACCGAGCCGAGCCTGTTCGAGGTCGCGGGGGTCGGTCGCTTGCTCGCGTCCGATACCCGAGCTGATCTGCGCGATCTGCCCGCGCTGACCGCGGCTCTGGACCAGATCCAGCCGGAGGTCGTCTTCCATCTCGCAGCGCAGCCACTGGTGAGCGAGGGATACCGAGATCCGGTGGGCACGATCGCGACCAACGTGCTGGGCACCGCACACCTCCTCGAAGCGATCCGCGCCGTGCCGACGGTTCGGGCAGTCCTGATCGTGGCCACGGACAAGGTCTACGAGAACCGCGAGACCGGGCATGCATTCAGCGAAGCCGATCCGCTCGGCGGCCACGACCCGTACAGCGCGAGCAAGGCGGCGACCGAGATCATGGTGGCCAGCTACCGATCGAGCTTCTTCGGCACTGATGGACACCCGGCGCGAATCGCGAGCGCTCGGGCCGGCAACGTGATCGGTGGAGGCGATTGGGCCGAGCATCGGCTCGTGCCGGACTGCCTGCGCGCCTTCGCCGACAGCGAGCCCGTCCACCTTCGCCGCCCGCAGGCCGTGCGCCCCTGGCAGCACGTCCTGGGACCGCTCGCCGGCTATCTCATCCTCGCCGACCGGCTTCTCGGCGAAGGCGGCGACGCATTCGCCCGGGCCTGGAACTTCGGCCCGGACCCGAGCGACTACGCGACTGTCCGCGAGGTCGCCGAGGCGGTCGCGGCCCGGTGGGGCGGTTCGGCGAAGGTCGTGCACGACGGAGATCCACCCTGGGACGAGGCAGACCTGCTGCGCCTCGACAGCACCCGGGCGCGGGCTGAGCTGGGTTGGCGGCCGCGCTGGTCATTGGACCAGACGCTCGAGCAGACCGTCGCGTGGCACCGGGCGTGGCTGAGCGGCGACGACATGGCGGCGGTCAGCGCTGAGCAGATCGCCGCCTACGGCGTCACGGACCAATGAGCGACCGCTTCGAAATCGTGGACACCCCGCTGTCGGGGGTGCGCGTCCTGGAGCGGAAGCCGAGGAGCGACGAGCGTGGCTGGCTCGAGCGGATCTACGACTCCGAAGAGCTCGCAGACGTACTCGGCGTGGACCCGATCGTGCAGGTGAACTGGACCCTGACCCGAGAGCGAGGCAGCGTCCGAGGGATGCACTACCAGGTGGCCCCCTCCGCCGAAACGAAGATCGTCAGCTGCCTGCGAGGGGCAGTCTTCGATGTCGCGGTGGATCTCCGCCGCGGCTCGCCGACATTCCTCCGCTGGCACGCCGAGACCCTCGATGCCAAGGGCCGGCGATCGCTCGTCATCCCAGAGGGCTGCGCCCACGGCTACCAGGCGCTCGCCGACGACTGCGAGCTGCTGTACCTCCACTCCGCCGCCTACGATCCGGTCGCCGAGGGAGGCGTCAATCCACGCGACCCCCGCCTGGCGATTGCCTGGCCGCTGCCCATCGGGCAGTTGTCTGACCGGGACGCGTCGTTTGCCCCGCTCGACGAGGCCTTCGGGGGGGTCGAGGGATGAGGTGCCGGCACTGCGGGGCCGAGGTCACGCTCGAGCTCGTCGACCTGGGGACCGCGCCGCCGTCGAACGGCTTCCTGACCCGCGAGGCCCTCCGCCACCCGGAGCCGTGGCTGCCGCTCCGGGTCCTCGTCTGCGAGCGGTGCTGGCTCGCCCAGACCGAGGACTTCATCAGGCCCGATGAGCTGTTCGCGCCCGACTACGCGTACTTCAGCTCCTACTCATCAGCCTGGCTGGAGCACGCCGAGCGGTACGTGGACGACGCGGTCGGGCGGTTCGGCCTCGGACCCAGCAGCCTCGTCGTGGAGGTGGCGGCCAATGACGGCTACCTGCTCCAGTACGTCCAGGCACGCGGTATTCCGTGCCTGGGCATCGAGCCGACGGCCAGCACCGCCGCTGCGGCGCGAGAACGTGGCATCCGGGTCATCGAGGAGTTCTTCGGTTCGGACATGGCGGACGGGTTGGCGAGAGACGGGCAGCAGGCGGACCTGCTGATCGCGAACAACGTCCTGGCCCACGTCCCGGACATCAACGATTTCGTCAACGGCTTCACCCGGCTCCTCAAGCCGAACGGCGTCGCCACGTTCGAATTCCACCATCTGCAGCGCCTGGTCGACGGCTGCCAGTTCGACACGATGTACCACGAGCACTTCTCCTACCTCTCACTGACCGCCGTTGACCGCATCCTTGCTTCGGCAGGGATGAGCGTGTTCGACGTCGAGGGCCTGGAGACCCACGGCGGAAGCCTGCGGGTGTTCGCGCAGCGCTCGGACAGCGGTGCACAGCCACGGACCGCTTCGGTGGCCGCGCTCCTCGGTGCGGAGGAAGCCGCCGGCATGCGATCGCCGGCCTATTACACCGGGTTCGGAGAGCGGGTGGTCAAGGTCAAACATGAGTTTCTGGCCTTCCTGCTGGATGCGCATGCGTCGGGAAGCACTGTCGCCGGCTACGGCGCGGCGGCAAAGGGCAACACGCTCCTGAACTACGCCGGGGTCCGACCCGACCTGGTGGCCTTCGTTGCCGATCGCAACCCAGCCAAGCAGGGCCGGTTCTTGCCGGGCAGCCGGATACCGGTCGTGAGCGAGGATGACCTCCGGGAGGCGCAGCCCGATTTCGTCGTGATCTTTCCGTGGAATCTCCGCGACGAGGTCGCGAACCAGCTCGCCTACGTCTCGGGGTGGGGTGGACGCTTCGTGACCGCGGTTCCGACCCTCCACACGTGGGGATGAACGTCGCCGTCACCGGGCCACTCGGGTTCATCGGTCGCCACGTCGTGGCCGAGCTCGAGGGTCGCGGCCTGTCACCGACACTCGTCTGCCGGCCCGGGGCCAAGATCCCGGGTGCCCTGTCCGAGCACTCGGTGGTGCGGCTGGATGTCATCAATGCCCCGGCAGACGCCTTCCGCCGGCTGGGGTCGCCGGAGACGGTGATCCATCTGGCCTGGGGCGGCTTGCCGAACTACGCATCGTCGCACCACGTCGAACAGGAGCTGCCCGCGCATCGGTCGTTTCTTGGTGGACTGGTTGCGGCCGGGCTGGGCGCACTGACCGTCACCGGCACATGCCTGGAGTACGGCCTGCAGACCGGAGCTCTTCGCGAAGACCTGCCCACCGCGCCGGTCACGGCATACGGCCGGGCCAAGGACGCGCTGCGCGCCGATCTCCAGGCCCTGCAGTCGACCCACTCGTTCCGGCTGACCTGGGCCCGTCTGTTCTACCTGCACGGGGAGGGCCAGGCGGCGGGATCGCTGGTGCCCCAGCTCGAAGCGGCGATCGGGCGCGGCGCGATGACCTTCGACATGTCGGGTGGGGAGCAGCTGCGGGACTACCTTCCCGTCGACGTGGCCGCTCGGTACCTCGTGTCCCTGGCCACCAACGACAGGGACAATGGGGTGGTGAATGTGTGCTCGGGGAAGCCAATCGCGGTTCGGGACCTCGCGGCAGCCGTGGCGGAGAAGCATCGGTCGTCCATTCGGCTCAATCTCGGCCGCTACCCCTATCCCGACTACGAGCCGATGGCCTTCTGGGGGGACCGCGCCAAGCTCGACCGCCAGCTGGCTGTGGCGCCATGAGTGCATTTGACGACGAGGTCCGGGCGCGGGTTGCTGCCAACCGCCACAACGGACCGCTGCGGGAGGCCGCGCGGACATTCATGCGGGAGTCGACCCAGCCGAAGTACTCGTACAACTTCGCGTGGCTGGGGCGGCCGATCATCCAGTACCCGCAGGACATCGTCGCCATGCAGGAGCTGATCTGGGCCGTGCAACCAGACTTGGTGATCGAAACCGGGATCGCTCACGGCGGATCGTTGATCCTATGGGGCTCACTGCTGGAGCTGAATGCTGCCTGCGGAGGGCCGGCGGACGCCGGCGTCCTTGGCGTGGACATCGACATCAGACCTCCGAACCGGGCTGCGATCGAGGCGCACCCGCTGTCTCGGCGAATTTCGATGGTCGAGGGATCGAGCCTCGACCCGGCCGTCATCTCACAGGTCTGGGAGGCGGCAGCCGCGCACGGTCGGGTGCTCGTCTGCCTCGACAGCAACCACACCCATGAACACGTCCTCGGCGAGCTCGAGACCTACGCCCCAATGACGTCGGTGGGGAGCTACTGCGTGGTGTTTGACACGGTGATCGAAGACCTTCCGGCGGACATGTACCCGGACCGTCCCTGGGGACCCGGGGACAACCCGAAGACGGCCGTGCTCGAATACCTGCGATCGCATCCTGAGTTCGAAGTCGATCGGACGATCGAGGACAAGCTGTTGATCACCGTGGCGCCGGGCGGCTACCTCCGGCGCATCCGCTGATGGCGGCCCGGTTCTCTGTGGTCTACCCGACCCGGCATCGACCAGAGTTCATCCGCCAGGCGCTGCGCATCCTTGAGGCTCAGAGGCATGACGACTTCGAGGTGATCGTCTGCGACAACTTCACCGACCCGGCGCTGTCCTGCGAATCGGCCTGTGCCGAAAGCGGCCTGACGAATCTCACCTACGTTCGCCCTCCCCGCCCGGTCGGGATGGTCGAGAACTGGAACCACGCCCTGCAGTTCGTCGGCGGCGACTACGTCTGCTACCTGACCGACAAGATGTTCGTGCTCCCGGACGCATTCGCGAGCATCGAGCGTGCGCTCGAGGTCGCCGGCGAGCCGGAAATCGTGAGCTGGACCAGTGACTTCTACAA
>DATFEC010000315.1:0-3173 GCA_035251655.1 Candidatus Limnocylindria bacterium
CGGAAGGCGGCCAGGTAGGCGTCGAGCTCGGAGGTTGCCCCGAACTCGGCCCCGATGACCAGCAGGCGGATCCAACCGAGGATTCGGCTGACGACAGCCGCACCGGTCATCACCAGGCTGGCGCGGACCACGACGCCGGCCGACGCGGCCAGGTCCGGGCGCGGCACGGTCATTTCCGGGTCCGCGGCGCGCGGGCAGTCGATCGCGGGTGGGCTGACCGATACGCCGAACGCAGGGCGGCGTCCGACAGGTGGGTGTAGATCTGCGTCGTCTGGGCGGAGGCGTGGCCGAGCAGCTCCTGGACGGTCCGCAGGTCCGCGCCGCCCTCCAGTAGATGAGTGGCGAACGAGTGACGGATGGTATGGGGCGAGGTCCGACCGCCGAGATCGGTGGCGTCGACCCACCGGGCAACCACGAGGCGCGCACCGCGGGCGGTCAGTCGGCCGCCGGCGGCGTTCAGGAACACGGCGGCCGTCCCCGGGCTGGTCGAGCCACGCGTGGCCAGGAACGGCCGTCCGGCGCCGAGGTAGGCGCCCAGCGCGGTGGCCGCCGGCCGGCCGAAGATCAGGTCCCGCTCCTTCCGACCCTTTCCCAGCACCCGGAGGCGCCGGCGGCCGAGGTCGACGTCCGGGAGGGAGAGGCCGGCGAGCTCGCTGATCCGCATCCCTGTCGCGTACAGCAGCTCGAGAATCGCCGCGTCGCGTCGGTGAAGGGCATCCGCGAGTGGTCGGTCCGCCGGCCGGCGGGCCGGGGCCTCGACCAGGCGCTCCGCCTCGTCCACGCTCAGGACCCGTGGCAGCCGGCGCGGCCGGCGCGGGGACCGGACGCCGACCATCGGATCTGCCGCGATCCACCCTTGGCGGACCGCATGGCGGTAGAAGCTGCGCGCCGCGCTGAGGCGGCCTCCCACCGCGGAGGCCGACAGCTCGCGGGCGGCGAGGACCGCCAGCCAGGCGCGGAGGTCCGCCCGATCCGGCGCCCGCCAGTCCGCCCCGCGAGCGGCGAGGAACGTCCCGAGCTCAGCGAGATGGCGTCGGTACTCGACGACCGTCCCCGGCGACGCGTGCCGGGTTTCCAGGTGAGCGATGAATCGGTCGACGGCGGACGCGAACCCGTTCGGGGCGGTCGCCGCCGGATCAGGCACGCGGCGAGGCCCGTCGCCTGGTGCCGCGTCGTGCCGGCCGCCGGCGCGATGTGCCCGAGCGCGGCGCGCCGGCCCGCTTTCGGATGAACTTGCAGTCCGGATACCGGTTGCACCCGACGAACGGGCCGAAGCGCCCCCGTTTTGCCGCCAGCGTGCCCTGCCCGCACTCGGGACAGGTTTCGCCCACGCCCTCCAGCTCGGCAGCGGCCCCGTCAGCGCCGGCCGTGGCTGGGTCGGGCTCGGGCCGGTGGATGTACTTGCATTCCGGGTAACGGCTGCAGCCGAGGAACGGCCCGAACCGGCTGCGCTTGCCGGTCAGCGTCCCCTCCCCGCATTCAGGGCATTGCTCGCCGGCGCCCGGAAGCTCGAGGGCCGGGTCGGACTCCCCGGGGAGCGGCATCGTGTGCTTGCACTCGGGATATCCGCTGCAGCCAAGGAACCAGCCGTTCTTGCCCAGCCGCTTGAGCATCGGATGGCCGGAGACCGGGCAGATGATGTCGGTCTCCTCGACGTTCTTCGGGATCTCCTCCTTGCCGCGGCGGACGAGCTCCTCGAAGGGCACCCAGAAGTCACGGACCATGGGCACCCATTCGCGGCGACCGCCGGCCACCTCGTCGAGCTGGGTCTCCATCCTCGCCGTGAACTCGGGATCGACGACCTCGGCGAAATGCCCGGTCAGCATGTCGGTCAGGAGGAAGGCCTCCTCGGTCGGGTGCAGGCGGCGGTCGCGGAGCTCGACGTAGCCTCGAGCCCGGATGACCTCCATGGTCGGAGCGTAGGTCGAGGGACGGCCAATTCCATGCTCCTCGAGCGCCTTGATGAGCGTGGCCTCGCTGAATCGTGGTGGCGGCTCCGTGAAATGCTGATCCGAGACCAGCTCGACGAGCTCGAGTGCCTCCCCGGCCGCCAGCTCCGGGAGCTTCGGCGCCGCGGGGTCCTCCTCCTCGTCACGGCCCTCGATGTACACCGCCTGGTATCCGTCGAAGATCCGCTTCCGCGCGCCGGCGTGGAGCAGGTAGCGTCCGGCCTCCACGTCCACGCCCACCTGGTCGAACAGGGCGGGAGCCATCTGGCTGGCCATGGCCCGCCGCCAGATGAGGTCGTACAGCCGGGCGTGGTCCGGCTTGAGGGCGCCTTCGACCGATTCGGGCGTGCGGGCGAAGCTCGACGGCCTGATCGCCTCGTGGGCCTCCTGCGCGCCCCGCGATCGGGTCCGGTGCGCGTTTGGCTGGTCCGGGACCGACGGCGCTCCGTAGCGCGACGCGATCACTTCCCTCGCTTCGGCCACCGCGCCGGCCGCCATCGTGACCGAGTCCGTGCGCATGTAGGTGATGAGTCCGACCTGGCCCTCGGGGAGAGAGATGCCTTCGTACAGGGCCTGCGCGGCCGACATCGTGCGGCGCGCGTTGAAGCCCAGCTTGCGGGAGGCCTCCTGCTGGAGCGTGCTGGTAGTGAAGGGCGGCGGCGCGGTCTGGCGCCGCTCGGTTCGGGTGACGTCGGTTACCCGGTAGCTCGCGTCCCGCAGGGCGGCGACGTGTTCCGCGGCCTCATCGGCCGAACCGACCTCCGCCTTTCGGCCGTCGATCTTCGCGAGGCCGATCCGAAAGACGACGCCCGACTCCCCGCGACGCACGTCCGCGCCAATGGTCCAGTACTCGACCGGCACGAAGGCCTGGATCTCGCGCTCGCGGTCCACGACCAGGCGGACGGCAACGCTCTGCACGCGACCCGCGGTCAACCCCCGCCGGATCTTGCTCGCCACCAGCGGGCTGAGCTTGTAGCCCACCAGCCGGTCGATGATCCGGCGCGCCTGCTGGGCATCCACCAGGTCGAGGTTCAGGTCCCGAGGACTGGCGAATGCGGCCTCGATGGCCGGCTTCGTGATCTCGCTGAAGGTCACCCGCCGGATGCGGGCCTCGTCCAGACCGGCGTGCTCGGCGATATGCCAGGCGATCGACTCGCCCTCGCGGTCGAGGTCCGTGGCCAGCCAGACTCGCCCTGCCGAGCGGGCGGCATCGGTCAGGCGCTT
>DATFEC010000098.1:0-2671 GCA_035251655.1 Candidatus Limnocylindria bacterium
GAGGACCTCGCGGGTCGAGATCGCCCGTCGGCGGGTGGCCGTCTTCCAGTCCTCTCCCCCGGCGGGGAGCTCCACCTCGCCGGCCACCAGGTCGATCATCCCGGCCAGGATCTCGTCCTTGTTGGTGACGTAGTGGTACAGGGTCATCGCCTCGACCCCGAGCTCTGACGCCAGACGGCGCATCGTCAGCGCATCGATCCCCTCTCGGTCCGCCAGACCGATCGCCGTGCGCAGCACCCGGTCCCGGCTCAGGGCCGCCCGTGGCTTGCGCCGCTTTCTGCCCGCTGTTGTCACCTTCTGCGTTGCCACTTGACAATCTTACAGCGTAAGAGCAATCTTACAGCGTAAGACTCAGCAGGCAGCCAGCGGCCGATCAGCGGCGGGCTGGCACAGGGAGAGGACAATGACCGCGAACGCACTGACCCATGAGATGACTCAGATCTCACAGATGACCATGAAAGCCGTTGCCCAGCATCGGTATGGCTCCCCCGACATCCTCGAATTGACCGATATCCCGAAGCCGGAGATCGGGGAGGACGGCATCCTGGTGCGGATCCGGGCGGCATCGGTCAATGCCCTGGACTGGCACATGATGCGCGGCGAGCCGTATGTCATGCGCCTGGGGTCGGGCGTGCGTCGGCCGCCGCAGCCGATTCGGGGCGTGGACCTCGCCGGGGTGGTGGAAGCCGTCGGGTCGAAGGTGACCGAGTTCACCCCGGGCGACGAGGTGTTCGGGACCCGCTCCGCGGCATGGGCCGAGTACGTCGCGGGCGGCGAGCTCGATTTCGTGATGAAGCCCGCGGGGCTCAGCTTCGAGGAGGCCGCGGCCCTGCCGACGGCTGGGGTGACGGCTCTGCAGGGATTGCGGGACCACGGTCAGCTGCAGTCCGGCCAGCACGTGCTGGTCTTCGGCGCGGGTGGCGGAGTCGGGACGTTCGCCGTGCAGATCGCGAAAGCGATGGGGGCCACCGTGACGGCGGTGACCCGGAGCGAGAGCGTGAAGCTCGTTCGGTCACTCGGCGCCGACCAGGTGATCGACTACACCCGGGACGATGTCTTCCGCGGCGCGGAGAGGTTCGACCTCGTGATGGACGTCGGCGCGACTCGGTCCATCTCCGACCTGCGGCGGGTCCTCCGCCCCGGAGGGACGCTGGTGCTGACCGGCGGGGCGCCGGGCCGATGGGTTGGGCCACTCCTCCACCCGCTGGCCGGCGTGCTCCGCGCCAAAGTCCTCCGTCAACGAATCGGGGTGTACATCGCGAAGGACACTAAGGAAGACTTCCTGGCGCTCAAGGCCCTGGTCGAAGCCGGGAAGCTCCGGCCGGTCGTGGGCGCGACCTACCCGCTGGCGGACGCCGCCGAGGCGATGCGCCAGGTCGACGCCGGGCGCGCGAGGGGCAAGGTCGTCATCACGATCTGAGGGGCATTGGGGTCGACCGGGTCTGAGGGCCGGGGTACGCTATGCGCCCACCCCCCAGCCCACATCAGGAGACCTTCATGGGCACCCCGGAGCATCCCAACGTCACCCTGTTCAAAGAAGCGGAAGCGGCCATGCAGTCACAGGGGCCCGAGGCCTGGGTCAACTACCTGGCCGATGACGTCGTGTGGCACGAGATCGGTGCCGACGAGCCCATCCGCGGCAAGCTCGCGCTGGCCGAGCGCTGGGCCGGCCTGGGCGAGGCCTTTGACCTCACGACGGACACCCACGCCGTGATGGCGGACGACGAGCACGTCGTCCAGCTCGTCAACGTCACGGTGACGAAGCCGGACGGCGAGACGTTCAAGTACCGCACCGCCGAGATCTACCACGTGAAGGACGGGAAGGTCACCGAGCGGTGGGCGTTCTCGGACGACACGGACCGGATCAACCGGTTCTTCGCGGCGGCGCCACCGGCATAAGGAGGAATGGGCATGTCCATGAACGGCGACCACTCGAAGCGCGCATCCGATGCGGCCGTGGCCGTGATCCGTCAGCTCCTGGACGCCTTCAACGCAGGTGATGTCCAGGCTGTAGCGGCACTGCTCTCGGACGACATCGAGTGGCACGAGATCGGTGGGGCTGCGCCAATCCGGGGAAAGGCGGCGCTCGCGGATCGGTTTGAGGGTTTCCTGCCCGATTGGCAGATCACGAGCGAACTCCACGACGCGCTGGCGAACGAGGACCACGCCGTTGCGCTGGTAACGGCGACCGCGACGATGGGCGGCCGCTCGTTCACCTACCGCACGGCCGAGATCTATCACGTCAAGGATGGCAAGGTGACCGCCCGCTGGGCGTTCTCCGATGACACCGCCGCGATCAACGAGTTCTTCGCCGGAACCTGACCTCGAGGACGGCTGACCAGCCAAGGGCGAGCACGAGCAGGGCGGCCCAGGCCAGGGACGACCCTCCGCTCGCAGGGGCCGGAGTGATCGGTTCCATGGCCGCGTCCGGGAGGCCCTCCGGCGACGCCGCAGGCGCGGCGACCACCGTCACCGTGACCGAGTCACTGCAGCCGTCGGGCTCGCTGAAGACCAGGACGAGCACGCCGACCTGCTCTTCCATCAGGGTGCCGCTCAGGACGAAGTTGCCCGAGCCATCGGTCATCTGGGGGAACGTGCCCTGCGGGACGCCATCCAGCGACAGGCTGACCTCGAGCTCGGTGTCGGGGCTGAAGCCACTCCCCGTGATCGT
>DATFEC010000078.1:0-9131 GCA_035251655.1 Candidatus Limnocylindria bacterium
ACGAGCGCATGTCGCGCCGGCGTGTACGCCTTCGACACGGAAACGTACATGTAGGCGGTGATCGCGAACAGGAGATCGAGGGAGAGCCAGATCCACGGCTGGCCCCACCAATGGCCGACGAAGCCGGCGACGATGCCCGACGCGACCAGGAGTCCCAGTCCCGCGTGCAACCCGTCCACCGCCTGACCCGAAAGCATGAGCAGGGCCTCGGCCTTTGCTCCGTCGGTGACCGAGGGGACCTGGAACGCCACATAGACCGATACCGCGTGCGCCCCAACAAAGATGAAGGCGCCGATGATGTGAAGGAACACGAGGAACGGGTACGCGCCCAACAGCCCGGCGGCGATCGGCGTCCCAATGACCAAGAGTGTGGCGACCGGCGAAACCGTGAGGAAATATCGAATGGCCCCAGCCTGGGTAAACGCCACGGCCAGCACCAGAGCGGCGGTCAGCACATAGAGCGCCGGAAGGACATACGGTCCAAGATCAGGCACAGGACTCCTCTGGGCCAACGGACGCCGTGGATGATCGCTTGTGGCAGTACTCAGCGCTGGCCGATTCAGCGTGCGCGGGTCTCCGCTAGGCGTCGGAGTCCTTCAGCTGCTCCACGATGTGAAGGACGTCCGCCTCCGACCATCGCTCCGCGAGGAGCTCGGCTTCCACTCGCCAGATATGGATTGCGGTCCAGCTCACGGGTCTGCCGGTCGGAGGAAAACCGAGGAACTCGCCCCGCTGCGTGCCCACCGCCGAGGCCCGGGCCACGACCCGATCCGCGCCCGCAACCCAGTCATCCACCGTGAAGCGGAAGTCTGGGAACGCCTCGAGGAGGCCGGTGACGAACGATCGGAAGGCTTCACGGCCGACCAGGGGCGGCGTGCCATGCTCGACGAACTCGGGCGCCACGAGGGCATCGAGCACCTCCAGGCGCCTCTGGTTGAGCACCTCTTCGTAGAAGCGGCTCACGAGCTCCTGTGGCGACCCCATGTCCCTCGCGTGCGCCATCTAGGAGACCCCTGACAGATCCAGGACCCGGCCCGAGACGTCCCCGACGTCGTCGTACGACTCGACGTTGGCGAGGCCCGCATCGGCCAGCCCAAGCCGAACGGCTGCCGCGTCGGTGACATGGAGGTAATGGCGGTTCCCCACTTGGGCCGCCACCGAGCTCTTCAGCATCCGATGGACGACGTTGACCGCCTGACCCAGGAGCTCGTTCTGGCGCTGGACGACCTGGCTGATGTAAGGACCCTCGTGCAGAGCCATCTTCAGGTCAAGACCGTTGACCAGCGAACATGCCGTGCACTCGTGCGCCGCCCGGGCCGGATCAGCCGCCGCACGCGCCTCGAGGAATCGGCGGTAGGTCGCCCGCAACATGGCGAGCACCTCGGACCCTCGGCCGTCGAGCTCACCCACCGGCGCGACCGCGAACACGGCATCGCCCTCGAACTTGGCCACCTCAAACGGACTGGCAAGGCCATCAGCAACCGAATCCAGCAGCGCACCGATCAGCGCAAACCCCGGTGGGATGCCTTCTGAGAAATCGACCCCGTGCGTATCTCCGACGCCCTCCATGAACCCGGTATAGCCCGAGATGTCGGCCAGCAGTAGATACCCCTCCTGGGCGCTGGTGACGGGCGGAGCGACGGAGGCCATGCCGGAAGATTCTAGAGGGCCACCGCCGGCAAACCCAACGGGGGTGCGCTGGCCGTCGTCTTTAGAGTGTGGAGGTGGCGCAGGTCCCAGCCGCGCGGTCAGAAGGGGATGACGAAAACGTGGCGCTCGCCGCAACCGGGGACCTGGCGGCATTCGAGAACCTGGTCGCCAGCCGACTAGCGCGGGCCTTTCGCACGGCATCCGCCATTCTTGGCAACGAAGCAGACGCGCAAGACGTCGTTCAGGAGGTCTTCATCGCCGCCTGGCGGCGGCTGCCGACGCTCCGCGACCAAAGCAAGTTCGACTCCTGGCTGCACGCCATGCTCATGAATAGGTGCCGCGACACGCTACGCCGTCGGCAACGGTCTCGCGAGATCAATCTCGGCCGGACCCCGGACAACCCGGGTGAGAACACAACAGATGTGGTTGGGGACGCGGAACTCGTTAACGCCGCATTCGAGACGCTCTCGACGGACCACCGATTCCTGCTGGTGATGCATCACCTCCATAAGGTGCCAGTGGCCGACCTCGCCAGACAGCTCGGGATCCCCGAAGGCACGGCGAAGTGGCGGCTTCACGCCGCCCGATCCGCGCTCGAGCGCGCCCTGGAGGCACATCGATGAACGACCGGCAGACTGTGCTGACGGACGAACGACTCGCGCAGGTCCTCCGCTCGCGCACGGCGGAACCTGATCCGGAGATGCTGAGCAAGATCGTCCGCGAGGCTGAAAGGACCAAGCAGGCGAGTCTATGGTGGGTGCTGGGGCTCCGAGCGCCAATGCTCAGCACGTTGGGCGTTGCCGCCGTCGCGGTCGCTGTGATCGCGGTGATCGCTATGTACTTGGCGGCCATCGGTGCCGTCAACCGAGTCGGGGGGCCGACCCCGACGCCCGAGACCACGCTCCTCTTTCAGACTCCCTTCGAATACACCCTCCGTGATGACGGCGACCTCCGCATCTCCGAACTGGGTGAGATCGAGTCGCCCGTTGAAAACCTGGACTCGTTGGCGGTCGTCTTCACGGCAGGAACAGGCGACGGTGATCGCGGCGTTACGGTGGCCCAGCCCGCCGGATCCACTTTCCCCTGGTGCTTCGGAGACCAGCTCCTCGGCGCAGACGCGACGGTCGAAGACGTTCTGGCGGATTCATGGCTCGGTCTGCAGCCACTCGGCGAGCCCACGGCGTCCACCGAGAAGACGATTGATGGTCGGGCCGCCGTCACGATTTGGTCCCCCTCCGGGCGATGCCCGAGCCAACATCCCTGGGAGCGCGAAAGCATTTCGCCGGAGCCGGGGTATTTGACGTTCCTAGACGTGGACGGCGTCGTCGTCGTGGTCTCGGTCTGGGGCCACACCGATGCAGTACTCGCGGACTGGCTCCCCGAGGCGAATGGGTTCGTCCAGACCATCCACTTCCTCGGAGGCCGGCCATGACCACCCGGCTGTTCGCCGCCCTGACCCTCATGGTCGTGACGACGGCCTGTGCTGCGCCAACCTCACCCGCAAGCTCGACCCCCGCGGCCGCCGAGAGTCTCGAGACGGCGACGTGCGCGGGTCGCGGGACCGCGGCCGGAACCTATCTCTTTACCGCCGACGACACGATGACCGTCCCGGCCACGATCACCATCCCCGACGGCTGGGACGGATGCGGGCTTATCGCAAAGGAGTTCGGCCCGCCTGCGGGTCCGGCGATCATTGGGTTCTGGGAGGTCGAAAACGCTTACGCCAACCCATGTCACTGGAACGGCGGCCAAATGGTTCCGCCCGTGGATTCAACAGCCGCAGACCTGGCGATCGCCATGGTCAGCCAGGAGATCACCGAGGCCGAGCCTCCGTCCGAGGCCGCCCTCGGCGGAATCGACGCATCCTACGTTCGGCTGACCGTGCCCGAGGACGCGAGCGTTTCGGATTGCGACGCCGTGGAGATCCCGGAGTTCCGATTCTGGAAAGGCCCCGGCGAGGAGCTCACCGGCTCAGCCGTGTGGTGGATCGGGGCGGCGGACGCGCGCGGACTCATTGGTGAAGTCTGGGCAGCGGATGTCGAAGGGACCCGGGTCGTGGTACAGGCCGCCTACTTCAGCGATGCGACCCAGGACGAGGTCGACGAAATCCACGCGATCATCGAGTCCATCACGATCAACCACTGAACTGGGCGTGGCAAAGCCCCGAACTTGGCGACCTCAGTTCCCCTCGATCTCGATCTCGCGCCACGCGACCCACGACGGGCTGGCGACCGTCTCGATCCGCACGAATCGGACGGGGGACCACAGAGCGGCGGCCAATTCGAGGACCTGGTAGTCCGACGTCGCTCCGGCCAGCGTCCCCAGCAGCGTCCCCGCGCCCCCGGCGTCGGCCCGGCCGTAGACCCGGTGCTCAGTCGCCCCTTCAGGCGATTGGCCGACATACAGCCGAATCAACGACAGCGCCCGAGCCTCCCCGAGGTCGATCTCGATCCACGCCGGCGGACCGGCCCCGGCGTTCCACAGCGTGTCCGGGTCGCCGTCGACGGCATGGTCGGCCGGCGCATCGGCCAGCGCCGCTGACACCACCGTCGGTCGCCGAAACGCGAGGCTCGTACTGGTCCCGGCCAGGCCAAGCGATGAGCGGTCGTCGAAGTAGCGGTTCATGAACCCGGTGAACGCGAGCGCATCGGTCTCCGGCAAGGAGAAATCGGGGTGGTCGTTCCAGGACTGGAAGACGACGTGGTCCGGAGCACCGCCGTCGCGGTCCTCGTGGTCGAGCACCCGCTGACCGGCCAGGCCCATCCACAGCTCGTCGGAGGGGGCCGCTCCGCCGGTGTAGATGATCCCGGTCGGGACGCCGCGCGCGTCGCCGGCGGCCTGGACCTCCAGCGCCAGCGCTGACCAGTCCGGCTGTGACCAGTCGAGGTCGAGGTGAAGAAATGCCATCGGCTCGCCCACTGCCGCTTCGTAGGCGGCCATCCATTCCGCCAGCCCCGCCGCAGAGACCGGGTCCGGAGTGGGCTCGATGTCGCCGACGAGGACCCACGGGAACTCCTCGCGGACCGCCGCAACGAAAGCCGCCACCCCCTCCGCCACCTGCTCGACCGTCCAGTGGCAGGCCTGCGGCCCGTCGTAGACGTGGGCGAAGTACCACGGCTCATCGAGGGCGATCACCTGCAGCGTCCCACCGGCGGCGCGAATGCGGGAAGCCAAGCGCCGCCCCGAGTCCGATCCGGCGAAGCCCTCAACCCCGTGCCCGCACTCGGCTGGCGGGTCGAGCGGTCCAGCCTCCACCCCGAGGACCATTCCCCGCTCGCCGATCCCGGCGACCGCGGTCTCCAGCTGACCCGCGGTCGTGAAGTCGACCCACTCCCCGTACAGCTTGAACACGTCGATCCGCTCAGCCGCCTGCTCCCACGGCGCGCCGGCCTCGAACAGGTTCAGGAAGTCCTCCGAGCCGATGTACTCGCGCCCCGGGCCGGTCGGCAGCGGGGGCAGCGGCGCGAACCAGCTCAGCGGCCGCGCCGACAGGTCGGCGGGAGTCGGCTCAGCGCTCGCGCTCGCCTCCCCTGATGCGCTGGGCTCCGGCGTCGGCGACGTGCCCGTACAGGCCGCGACCACGACCGCCACCAGTGCCAACCACGCCCGAAACGTCCCCGCACGAATCACCGCGGGCCAGAGTACCCGCTGCTAGGCTGGCAGGACCATGGCGACCGATCACGCGCTGCGCGCGCAGGTCCGGCAGTTCATCTTCGAGTCCTTCCGGGCGTGGGGCACCCCGCCGGTGGTCGAGCTGGTCATGACCCGCTTCGAGCTGACCCGCGAGCAGGCGACGGAGGTCCTCCGAGATCTCGAGGCCGCCCACCACATCTCGCTCGTGCCGGGAACGGCCCGGATCCTGATGGCCTTTCCGTTCTCGGCCATTGCCACCCCGTTCCGGGTCACCGTGGACGAGGATCGGTACTTCGCGAACTGTGCCTGGGACGCGATCGCCTTCCACGCGATGCTGAACCACGACATCCGCGTCGACTCGTTCTGCGACCACTGCGCCGAACCGATCCGCATCGAGATGCATGAAGGCCGTGCCACGACCGTCGAGCCAGCCGGCGCGATCGTGTACCTCGCCCGCACCCCATCCACCTGGTGGGACGACATCACGACCACATGCGGCAACACCATGGTCTTCTTCTCGTCCCTCGAGCACCGGGACGCCTCGGGCCTGTGCGAAACCGATGCGCCGGGCGCCTCCCTGACGCCCGACCAGGTCCACGCGTTGAGCGAACCGCTCTACGCGATGAAGTTCGACCTCGACTACGCCCGGCCATCGGCCGCCGAATTCGCCGACCACGTCACCGCCATCGGCCTGACCGAGCCCTACTGGCAGCGCTAGGGCTGGGACCAGGTCGTGAGAACGATCTCGGCGTCGGCCGGGTGCATCCGGTAGCCGTTCGCCGCGGCATCCCAGATCAGGAGTTCCCGGCGAGCGACGCGACGCATGACCTTGTTGGGTCCGGCCACGACTCCGGCGAACGCGGTGCCGGTGCTCTTTCCGTACCGCTGACGCAGGGCTTCGTCCAGGACGAGGACGTCGTCGCGCAGCGAGAGCTCGGCGACCTCGCGGACCAGCCTGCGGCTGTCCACTCCACGGATGGCGCGCAACGCCTCGAGCAGCTGCCGTCGACGCAGCTCGTTCTCGTCGCCCTCCGCTTCCCCATCACGTCCGTCGCGTTCCCGCGCCGGGCCCATCACCCAGCGCCAAGCAAGGCTGACGAGCTCGTCTTCGGTATCGGCCTCGAACTCGACTCGGGGCATTAGAGAAACCTCGTATAGGTCTGTTACAGGTCAGGCGCTAGCCTATCACAGAGATGTGTGGTACCCTACGGATCAACGGCTGTGAAAGCTGCGAACCGTCTGATCTCCTGGCCTTCGTAACGAAGTCGGTCACGAGCGATTCCGCTTCGTATCGACCGCCGAACCACAAAGGAGAACAACGTGAAGCACATTCGCATCGCCACCTACGACCTGACCAAGGGCAGCTTCCAGGAGGTTGCCAGCCTGGACAAGGCCGGCATGCTCCCCCGCATCTCGAAGGAGCCTGGCTTCATCGAGTACGGAGTTGCCGACCTCGGCAACAACAAGCTTGCCTCCATCTCCATCTGGGAGACGCGTGAGCAGGCCGAGAAGTCGGTCAGCTTCGCCGCCACCTGGGTCAAGGAGAACGTCTCCGACCGCGTCAAGCTGCTGACCAGCTACGTCGGCGACCTTGCGTTCCTTAGCGGAACCCCTGTCCTCGCCTAACCCTACCCCTGAGGGGCCACGACTCCCCCGGCGCGGGCAACCGCACCGGACCCGGGAGCCGTGGCCTTTCGGCGTCTGCGCCTGTCGCTGCTACCTGATGAGGCTTGACCAGGCGGCGCACGATACCGCTGAGTCGACGGACGATGGCCGATATTCGCAACGCCAAGGAGACTGAAGTGGGCGACAAAGGACCAGGGTCGAAGAGCAAGACGAAGAAAAAGGGCACGAAGGCCGGGACCAAGAAGAAGGGGACCCCCACGCCGCCCCGCACCTGACGCCTCCGCGCTGCTGGAGTCCGCTGGCCCTGCTGAGGTGACCGTCCACCAGCTCAGCCGCGAAGAAGCTCGCCGGATTGCCGTACAGGCCCAGCTCCTTAGCCCGTAGCACCGCCGTCGCGGTCCTCGTGGTCAACCCGGCAACAGGGTAGGCGACGGCGGTCGGCGAGCGTACGCTGCGCCATACGGGGATCCTCGACCGAATGAAGGTGCCGATGGGATCTGAGTTCCGGCGATGACGATGCAGCAGTCCGCTCCGCTGGCTGAGCGGCTCGAAGCCAGCCGCGACCGGGTCGGAGTCGACCGGTTCGACCTCGGCGTGCTGCTGGTCCACGGCCTCGGCCAGCAACAGCGGGGCGACACGCTCACCGAGGCCGGCGACGAGATCTTTCGCTGGCTCCGACTCCGGGTGAGAGACGAGCAGGACGGCGGCGGCAACGTGACCGTCCTGGACGTGACCGCGCGTGCGCCGTCGGGCGACGCGATTCCCGCCGCCCACGCCGTGGTTCGGATCACGCCTCCGGATGGCGCAGCGTCGACCTGGGTCGTGGCCGAGGCCTGGTGGGCCGAGGTCTTCCGCCCGGCGACGTTCATGGAGATGGCTGGCTGGGTGGTCACCGTCGGTCCGTGGGTCTTCGCCACCCAGGTGGCCGGCGTGCGCCGCCGGCTCGAGATCGGCGTGGATGTCCCGCCTGCGCTTCGGGTCCTGCTGATCCCGGTGACCCTGGTGTTCGGCCTTCTCATGGCAGCGGCCGCCGCGATCATCGGGTTCGTCGTGACCGCCCTGGTGGCCGGAATCTTCCTCGTGGCCGTGACCCGGATCCCGGTCCTGGCCGAGGCTGCCCAGCGCCTCCAGCGCCAGATGGCGAACGAATTCGGCGATGCCTACGTGCTGACCCGCAGCCCGGTCCGGTTCGGCGCGATGTCATCCGCGGTCCGGTCCGACCTGCAGGCGCTGCGCGAGCAATGCAAGTCAGTCGTGCTCATCGCCCACTCCCAGGGGACCGCCGTCGCCTGGTTCGCCCTCCGCCACGAGCTGACCGATGGCCGTGTCGTCCCCACCGGCGCGCCCGCTCGGTCACCCATCGGCCTGTTCCTGACCTATGGTCAGGCCGTCCGCAAGCTCACCTTCGCCCTTTGCATGGCCCGCGGCGAACAGAAGGGTGTCCGGACGATCCTTTCCTTCGGCAGCGCTCTGCTGGTGGGCGCGGCGATCGCCGGCTACCTCCTCACCGGTCTGTGGTGGGTCCCGACCCTGCTCGGCATCCTCGCCGTCGTGGCCGAGCTCTTCCTCCTGCGCTCAGCCTCGGAAGTCTGGGAGAAATCGGGCAAAGAGCTGGAGGAGGACTGGGCCGACGTCCTGAAGCACGCACCGGACATCGAGTGGCTCGACCTCTGGGCCTCAGCCGACCCCGCGTCGGTGGGCCCACTCGACGTGGAAGGCCCCCACATCGACTCGTACAAGATCCGCAACCTGGGATCGATCCTGGGCGACCACACCACCTATTGGCACAACACGACCGAGTTCCTCGCCATCGTCGGCGGCAAGCTGTTCGGCCTCGGCGGCCCGCAGACCTACGCGGTACCCCTGACCGATCGCTATCTCGTCGTGGCTGCCATGCGCCGCCACGCTCGCGTCGTGCTCCTGACCACCATGCGTTTCATCGTGCTGGGCGCGATCATCGCGGGCCTGGTCTGGGTCGTGCTCACCCCGACGCTCGGTGGGGAGGTCATCGCCTGGATCGACGGACTCGACCTGCTCTTCGTCGATCCCTTCTTCGCCGACCCGCCCGAGTGGGCCGTGCTGGTCGCCGGCTTCGTCCCAGTCCTCGTGGCCGGATTCCTCGTGTGGCGGGTGCTCGAGGGGTTGTGGAAGGGACTGGTCGGAGCCGATGAGGCGATCTACTTCGGCACCGAGCAGCGCTCGCTGTGGAACGCGCGGTGGTA
>DATFEC010000261.1:0-2236 GCA_035251655.1 Candidatus Limnocylindria bacterium
GACCGACTTGGCGAGGTTGCGCGGCTGGTCGACATCGGTCCCGCGTGACACCGCGACCTCGTAGGCGAGGAGCTGGAGCGGCACGATGCTGATGACCGGGGAGAGCTCTTCGAGCGTCTCGGGGACGAAGAGGACGTCCTCCGCATGCTGGCTGATCTGCTCGTCGCCGGCCGTCGCCACGGCCACGACCGGCGCCTGCCGGGCGCGTGCCTCGGAGACGTTGGAGAGGATCTTCTCGTACACCGAGCCACGGGTGACGATGGCCACCAGCGGGGTGTCGGCGTCGAGGAGCGCGATCGGTCCGTGCTTGAGCTCGCCTGCCGCATAGCCCTCCGCATGGACGTAGGACAGCTCTTTCAGCTTCAACGCGCCCTCCATCGCGATCGGGAACCCGACTCCGCGACCGATGTACATCACGTCCTGCACGCTTAGCGCAGCCCAGCGAGCCGCGATGTCGCGGACCTGCGGGGCGGAGTCGAGCGCGGCCACCGCCGCGCGGGGAAGGGCCCGTAGCCCGAGCCCGTATGTCGTGAGCTGGGCCGGCGTCAACGTCCCGCGCAGGCGGGCGAGGTGCAGCCCGATCATCTGGAGGACGAGGACCTGGGTCGCGAATGCCTTCGTCGAGGCGACCCCGATCTCTGGCCCGGCCTGCAGATAGACGGTCGCATCCCCGTCCCGGGTGAGGGCGCTGCCGACGACGTTGGTCACCACCACCACCGTCGCGCCCCGCTCCCGGGCGAGGCGGGTGGGGGCGATGGTGTCCGCTGTCTCACCGGACTGGCTCACGCTGATGACCACGGTCCGGTCGGTGATCGGCGGCGGCGCGTAGCGCATTTCGGAGCCGATGACCGAGACGGCCGGCACGCCGGCCCATTGCTGGAGGAGATAGGCCCCCACATCGGACGCGTAATGCGCGGTGCCACAGGCGACCAGGTAGATGCGATCCGCCTCGCGAAGCTGATCCTCTACCCCGGCCAGCTCCGGCAGGTGGAGAACGCCACGGCCATCGACCCGCCCGCGGAGGGCCTCCTGGATGGCGTGGGGCTGCTCGTAGATCTCCTTCAGCGTGAAGTGCGGGAAGCCATCTTTCTCGGCCGCCTCCAGGTTCCAGGTGATCTCGGTCACCTCGCGGTCGAGCTCCTCGCCCTCGAGATCAACGACCGTCGTCCCCGTCGAGGTCACCGCCGCGATGTCGCCCTCGTGCAGGATGACCACGCGTCGGGTGTGCTCGAGGATGGCGGGGACGTCGCTGGCGAGGAACCCCTCACCCTCGCCCAGGCCGACGATGAGCGGGACGTTCATACGCGCCCCGACGATCAGATCGGGATGGTCGGTGTGCATCACCCCGATGGCGTACGCGCCCTGCACCTGGCCCAGCGCCTGGCGGACGGCCTCGACCAGATCGCCGGAGTAGCGCTCCTCGATGAGGTGGGCCAGGACCTCGGTATCGGTCTCCGACGTGAACGCGTGTCCGGCAGCCGCCAGCCGGTCACGGATCTCCGCATAGTTCTCGATGATCCCGTTGTGGATGAGCGCCAGCTTCCCGGTGCAGTCGGCATGGGGATGGGCGTTGAGGTCGGTTGGCGCGCCGTGGGTGGCCCAGCGCGTGTGGGCGATGCCCGGATGCCCGTGGGGGGTGGTCCCGTTGAGCTGATCGGTCAGGTTGTGAAGCTTGCCGGCGCGTTTCTCGACGAAGACGGTGCCGCCATCGGTGCGAACCGCGATCCCCGCCGAGTCGTAGCCGCGGTACTCGAGGCGGCGGAGCCCCTCGAGCAGGATGGGCGCCGCGTCACGCGGCCCGACGTAGCCCACGATCCCGCACATGGCTCTTCCTGGCGCCGGGCTAGTTCAGCCGCGCGGTGGCCAGGTCCGCGAGCTCTTGTGCAATGGTGGCGATCTCCTCAGGCTCCTCACCCTCGACCATGATCCGCAGCTTGGACTCGGTGCCCGAGGCGCGGACGAGAATCCGTCCCCGGCTGCCGAGCTGGGCGGTCGCCCGTGCCACGGCCTCGGCGAAGAGCGGGTCGACCTGCCACTGATCCTTGTGGCGGACGGCCGAGTTTATCACCACCTGCGGAAGCCTCGGAATTCGGGCAGCCAGGGTCGAGAGGTTCGTCCCGGGCGTGGCCCGGAGGGCGGCGACCAGCTGGATGGCGGTGAGCAGCCCATCCCCGGTGGCAGCCAGGTCGCGAAAGATCACATGGCCCGATTGCTCGCCCCCGAGCATGGCCCCCGA
>DATFEC010000191.1:0-5796 GCA_035251655.1 Candidatus Limnocylindria bacterium
GTGCTCGGCTTCAGCCAGCTCGTCCACTTCGACGACAAGGTCATTCACACCGAGTACAGCGCGCTGATGAGCAAGGTCATGCAGAACGGGGACGGGCGGATCAAGTTCCCGATCAACGAGCCCGCCGAGGGCAAGCGGAAGAGCCAGATCCAGGAGTTCCTCGACTACTACCTCGACGCCGGCACCCAACACATCGCGCTGCTGACGACCGACATCGTGGGGACGGTTCGCACCCTGCGTGGACGCGGGATCGAGTTCCTGGGTCTGCCGCACGAGTATTTCGCGGCGCTCCCGGACCGGGTCGGCGACGTCGGTATCCCGATCGACACCCTGGAGGAGCTCGGGATCGAGGCCGACCGCGACGAGGAGGGCTACCTGCTCCAGATCTTCACCAAGCCGATCCAGGACCGGCCGACGTTCTTCTTCGAGATCATCGAGCGCCACGGCTCGCGCGGCTTCGGGCTCGGCAACTTCAAGGCCCTGTTCGAGGCCATCGAGCTGGAGCAGGAGAAGCGCGGCAACCTCTAGCAGCGATCAGGAGCCGCCCGGTTCGATCCCTCTGGGGAGCGGACCTATGAAATTCATGGTCACCCTCTCGTACGGGCCGAATGGGGCAGTCGAGCGAAGAACGACCGCCTCGGGATCCTCGAGGCCGATCTCGAAGGTGATCGGTCCGTGGAGAGATCCGGAGATGAGTGCGGGACGCATGACCGACATCCACTCCCCGCTGAGCGTGAAGTCAGACGAGAGTTCACCGCGGAACACGACGACTAACTGGGACACCTGCTCCAGGTCTGGATCGTCCTCAATGGCGACCCACCACACGCAGTTTCCGTCCTGACGAACGTAATGGGTCGCCCCGAAGCTGCGCCATATCCCGGTCAGATCGATCCGGTTCCCGTCCTGCGTGCGCAGGTCGATGGGGGAGCATTCAGCGCCGCCCATCGTCGGAGCGGTCGACTCGGGTACCGACTCCGATGGCGATGCGGTCGACGTGGTGCATGCAACTAGCGTGAAACCCGCGACGCACGCGGTAATGATCGACCGGGCGCGAACCGTGCTGGTAACGACCATCCCGCTCCTTCGTTGGGTGACCGGATCTTACGTGAGAGGGGCGGCACCCCCCACCACGGCCGCTTTATGACTGGCATGGCGGGTCAGTAGAGGGGCACCTGCGGAAGCGGACCCTCGTACACCAGAGTCACCCCGCCCGCGTAGGGCCCGAGTCCACCCTGCGGGGCGTCAGCAAGTGTTGAACGCAGCATGATTGTTTCCGTGTCGCCGGCCGAACCAAAGTCGATCCTGAAGGTCACGGAACCGTGTCGGCGATCAGATATGAACGATGAGCGGTTCACCGACATCCATTCTCCGGTGATCGTGAAATCCGCGCCCAGCTCGCCCCGGAACACCACCATGATTCGCGCCCCGAGCTCTTCGCTTTCGTTCTCTTCGAGCCCCACCCACCACACACAGCTGCCATCTTGGCGAATGTAATGAACACCGAAACTACCCCGCCAAGTGCCGGTCAGGTCTACTCGCTCGCCGGCGGGCGTCACATATTCGATCGGCTCACAGTCGTCGGCCGAATCGGCCATGCTCGACGGGCTCGTTAGGACAGACTCGCCGGATGCGCGCGGGGACGCAGAAGGAGCCGCGCAGGACGCGAGGGCAACGCTGACGAGGAAGGGAGCGGCTCGACGCCAGGCGGTTGACACTGTTGCGGTTTCGCCTCCCGGTCAGTTCGAAATCGGCTGCAAAGCCGGCGAAGCATACGCGCTGCCGTGGACCGTCTAGCATCCGTCCGTGCTCGTGCCCCTGAAACGAATCCGGTTCGCGGCGGAGCGGATTCGGGGCGTCGCCGTCCGAACGCCCCTCCTTCCGTGGGACGACGGCGTCTGGCTGAAACCGGAGAGCCTGCAGCCGGTTGGCGCGTTCAAGATGCGGGGCGCCTATTTCCGACTCTCCACCCTGACCGATGCCCAGCGTGCCGCCGGGGTGATCACCTACTCGAGCGGGAACCACGCCCAGGCCGTGGCACGCGCGGCGCGGTTGCTCGGCGTCCACGCGGTCATCGTCATGCCTGAGGACGCGCCATCGCTGAAGGTCGACCGCGTGCGCGCGGACGGAGCGGATCTGCTCCTCGCCGCGCCGGGCAACGACGCGCGGCGGGCGCTGGCCGAGGAGATGGCCGTCGAGCGGGGGCTGACCCTCGTGCCGCCATACGACGACCCGGAGATCATCGCGGGGCAGGGGACCTGTGGCCTCGAGATCGCCGAGGACCTGCCGGGCGTTTCCGAGGTCCTGGTGCCGGTCAGTGGCGGCGGGCTGATCAGCGGAATTGCGGCAGCCGTGAAAGCGCTCGTCCCGGCCGCACGGATCATTGGCGTGGAGCCGGAAGACGCGGCGGATGCGCGCGAGTCCCTGGCCGCCGGCGAGATCCGCATGTGGCCGACCGAGCGCACGCACAGGACGATTGCCGATGGCCTCCGGGTCAACCGAGTCGGCGATCTGCCGTGGGAACACATCCGCGCGCTCGTGGACGAGATCGTCGCCGTCCCCGACGACGCGATGCGCGACGCGATCCGGCAGCTCTCGCTCCGAGCGCGGCTCGTGATCGAGCCATCCGGGGCGGCCAGCATGGCCGCCCACCTCACCGGGGTGGCGGGCGCGTCCGGCGGGCAGCGGGTCGTCGTCCTGAGCGGCGGGAACATCGACCCCGAGATGTATCGGTCCATCCTCGCGGGGGACTAGCATCCGCGCATGGCGGATCGCCCCGACGAGCTGCGCCCGATCACCGCACTCTTCGCCGACCTCTCCGGCTCGACGGGGCTGGGCGAGCGGCTGGCTCCCGACGAGGTCAAGGCGCTCATCGGTGAATGCGTCACCCGGATGAGCCAGGCCGTTGAGGAGTACGGCGGCACCGTCCAGGCCTACCAGGGCGACGGGATCTGCGCCTACTTCGGGGTCCCGATCGCCCACGAGGACGACCCCGAGCGCGCGGCCCGGGCAGCGCTGCGGATCGTGGAGCTCATGGCGGCCTATGCCCGCGAGGTCGAAGCCGCGTGGGGCATCTCGGAGCTCGGCGTGCGAGTCGGGGTGAATAGCGGCCGCGCCGGGGTCGGGTTGGTGGGGTCTGAAGATCCGCAGGTCGTGGCCCTCGGCGATGCCACGAATGTCGCCGCCCGCCTGGAGTCCCGGGCTGCCCCCGGCACGATCGTCGTCGGCGAGGAGACCGCGCGCCGCCTCGCCGGCCGGTTCGTCACCGAAGCCCTCGGCGAGATCACGGTGAAAGGTCGGGCAGAGCCGGTGGGCACGTGGCGGCTGGTCGGACCCGAGCCGGTGGGCGAGGTCGCCGCGGACCAACCCATCGTGGGACGGGATCCGGAGATCGGTCGCCTCGCGTCGGGCCTCGATCGGCTGGTGAGCGGTCAGGGGCAGGTCATGCTGATCGTCGGTGAGGCCGGCATCGGCAAGACCCGCCTGCTCGCCGAACTGCGCCGCCGCAGCGAGGGCCGGGTGGCCTGGCTCGAGGGCCACAGCCGCTCGTACGGCGCCCGTTCGCCGTACGGGCCATTCGTCGAGATCCTGCGCGGCTGGTTGGAGAGCGAAGGCGGGTCTGACCTTGCGGTCCGCACCCGGCTCCGAGCGCGGATGGGGTTGGATGGCGCTCGGTACCTCCCCGAGCTGTCCCGCCTGCTCGGCATTCGGCTCGACCCGGAGGGTGACGGCGATCTCGCCGAACTCCCGGCCGCGGACATCGCCGCTCGACTTCGCGCGGCCTATGTGGCGTGGCTCCGGCTGGTGGCCGCCGATGGGCCGCTGTGCGTCGTGATCGAGGACGTGAACTGGGCCGATGACGCATCAGCCGAGCTGGCAGCCGATGTGATGGCCCTCACCGACCGGGCGCCGATCGGCCTCGTCCTGACCCTCCGGCCGGACCCCGGGACCCGTGGCTGGCGGCTCCGGACCGAGGCGCTCAGCGACTTCAGCCACCGCCTGACCGCGCTCGACCTCGAGCCGCTCAGCCCGCAGGCGACCGAGGAGCTTGCCGCCCTGCTCCTTCCAGGGGAGAGCCTTGACCCGTCGACACGCCGGACGCTGGGCGAGGTCAGCGAGGGCAATCCCCTGTTCCTGGAGGAGCTGGTCGCGCGGCTCCAGGAGACGGGCGCCCTGGCCGCGGACCACCAGGCATGGACCCTCACCGTTCCCCGACAGGTCCTTCCGCCCGCGCTCGAGGGCCTGCTGGTGGCCCGCATCGACTACCTCGCCCCCGAAGTCCGATCGGTGGCCCAGGCCGCCGCGATCCTCGGCCGCGAGTTCAGCCGTTCGAACCTGGAGCAGATGGTGGCGGCAGACGGCACGCTGGACGCGGCCTTGGACGCACTGGTCCGCGGCGGGGTGATCGTCGAACGCGGCCGCTTCCCTGAGCCGACCTACGCATTCCGACATGGCCTGATCCAGGAGGCGGTGCTCAGCACCTTGACCGATGCGCACCGCGGCGAGCTTCATCTCGCCGCTGCCCGCGCGTACGAGCAGCGGGACCCCGGCGAGGTCGAACTGCACCTCGAAGAGCTCGCCCATCACTACGCGCGGGCAAGTGACCTGAGCAAGGCCCTCGCCTACCTCGAGCGCGGCGCAGATCGGGCCGCGGACCTGGGCGCCGCCGACGAGGCGGGGCGCCTCTGGCTCCGCGCCCTGCGGGCGGCGAACAAGCTCGGGGATGAGGCCGCCGCCGAGCGCATCCGGATCCGGATCAGCGCCGCGCCAGCCGGCCCGCCCTAGTCAGCCACGAGCTGGCGGCTCAGGGCGCGGCCACCGCGACCCAGACGGTGGTCCCGAAGACAGCGAGGTCCTGGAGCGCGCCCCCGATCGTGATCGTGGCAACCAGCGTGTTGGTGGCCGGGTCGATCCGTGACACCGTTCCGCTTCCTGCGTTCGCCACCCAGACCGCGCCGGCTCCCACCGCGACCGCCACAGGCCGAGCGCCGACCGTGATCCGGGCCTCCTCCTGGCGCGTGCGAGTGTTGAACCGCACGACGGCGTCGCCGTCGGCGTCCACGATCCACAGCGCATCGGCCTCGACGTCCAGCGCCAGGGCACCGGGAGTGAAATCCAGCCCGATCGGCGGGTCCGCGCCGGTGAGCCCGGTTGGGACTCGGCTCAGGCTCCTGCCGATCGCGTTCGATACCCAGGCCGCCCCGCCGCCTGCGGCCACGAACTCGGGGCCAGCATCGACGGCGATGGGATCGCCAACCCTCCGCGTGGCGGCGTCGACCGGGACCACGCTTTCCCGCAGCGCATCGATGATCCACAGCACGCCGTCGCCATGGGCAATGTCCCCTGGACGGAACAGGAGGGCCGAGGGGCCTGGCTGTCGGTCCGGTTGCTCCGCATCGATCTCAGACAGGGTCTCGTCGGTCGTGTTGCCGACCCACACAAGGGGCCCCTCCTCCAGCTCCGCCGCTGCGAGCGCGCGCGGCCCATTCCCAACGCTGATCGAGGACACGCCGTGGTCCGCGGCATCGATCCGCGACACCGTCCCGGCCGCGAAATGAGTGAGCCAAGCCGCGGTCCCGTCGGCCGTGATCGCGGTCGGGTCCTCGGTCAGCTCCGCGACGGCCTCCGCCCGGTTCGTGGCGGGATCGATCACGGCGACGCCCGCGCCGGAGAACAGCGGGCCAGGCGTCTGGACGCTCTGCCACAGGACGACCCCAGCGATTCCGAGCACGATCACTACGGCCGCCCCGATGCCGATGTAGGCCCGTCGCCTCCGGCCTCCCCTGGCGCGCAGTGGCG
>DATFEC010000066.1:0-2149 GCA_035251655.1 Candidatus Limnocylindria bacterium
CAGAACCCGTCGGCAGTGACGAGCAGCTTCGCGTCGCAGTCCGCCAGCCGGCTGGCCACCGCCGGCGCGCCGTAGCCGGAGAAGATCGGGGTGTAGACCGCGCCCAGCTTGCCGACGGCGAGGACTGCGACCACCGTCTCCGGAATCATCGGCATGAAGATCCCGACCCGGTCGCCGCGCTCCACGCCAATGGCCGCCATGGCCCGGGCCGCACGGTCCACCTCGATCCGCAGCTCCCCGCGGGTCACGCGTCGCACCGCGCCGTCCTCCCCCTCCCAGGTCAGGGCCACCTCGTCCGGCCGCTCGCGGGCAGGCTCATCGACCCCCGCGGCGACATAGTTGAACCCCGCCCCGACCCACCAGCGCGCCCACTCCGGCCCCCCCGACACGTCGAGTGCCGCCTCCGGCTCCGGGTCGAACCGGATTCCGAGATCGACCACGGCCGCCGACCAGAACCAGGCCGGATCAGCCTCGGCGCGGGCCTGCAGCTCCTCGAGGTCGGCGCAGCCGACATCGGTCAGGAACCGCCGCAGCCGGCTCCGCTCGAGGTACTCGGTCGAGGGTCGCCAGGCTGCCGCGGGCGAATCGGTCCCGAACCGTGGTCCGGCCGATCGGACGACCATCGGTCCTACATCGCCCGGATGCCGAGCAGGTTGCGGGCGATCACGAGCCGTTGGATCTCGCTCGTCCCTTCCCCGATCTCGGTGAGCTTGGCGTCGCGCAGGTAGCGCTCGACCTTGTACTCGCGCACGTAGCCGTACCCGCCGTGGACCTGGATGGCGGCGTTCGTCGCGCGCATCGAGACCTCGGACGCGTACAGCTTTGCCATGGCTGCCTCGGTGGTGAAGGGTTGGCCCTGGTCCTTCAGCCACGCCGCGCGGTAGACGAGCAGGCGGGCGGCGTCGATCTCTGTCGCCATGTCGGCGATCTTGAACGCCACGCCCTGGAAGCTGCCGATCGCCCGTCCGAACTGGTGGCGCTCCTTGGCATAGACCGATGCGGCCTCGTAGGCCGCCTGGGCCAGGCCCAGGGCCATGGCTCCGATCCCGATTCGGCCGCCGTCCAGGGTGCGGAGGAACAGCTTGTCGCCCTCCCCCTCGTCCCCGAGCAGGTTGGCTGCCGGGACCCGGCATTCGCGGAACAGCAGCTCCCCGGTGGCCGAGGCGTGGAGCCCCATCTTCTCCTCGAGCCGCCCGAACGTGAACCCGGGCGTGCCCTTCTCCACGATGAACGCGGTGATCTGCGAGTCGTCCTCCGCCGCACCGGTTCGCGCCACGACGATGTAGGTGTCCGCCACCCCGGCGTTGGTGATGAACTGCTTCGCGCCATCGATCACCCACTCGTCCCCGTCGCGTCGGGCCCGGGTCTTCGTGCCGCGCGAGTCGCTCCCCGCCCCGGGCTCGGTCAGGCCGTAGGCACCGAGTTTGTCGCCACTGGCCAGCGGCCGGAGGAACCGCTCCTGCTGGTCAGGTGTCCCGGCGAGATACAGCGGGCCGGCGCCGAGCGACGTGTGGGCCGAGACGATGATCGCCATCGACCCGCTCGCACGGGCCAGCTCCTCGATGACGATCGCGTAGGCCAGGTTGTCCAGGCCGGTGCCTCCGATGTCGGTCGGATACGGCACCCCGAGCAGGCCAAGGGCGGCCGCTTCGCGAACGAGGTCGTGCGGGAACTCGCCGCGGACCTCCATCTCGTCGGCCACCGGCGCGATGCGCCGATCCGCGAAGTCACGGACGGTCCGCCGGATGTCCTCGTGGGCAGGCGAGAGGGCGAAATCCATCGGTCGCCGAGTCTATCAGCGGCTTGTGTCCGGACCTATACTCGCGGGACGCTGGGAGGGTGCGCGGTTGCCCGACGTCGACGTCCGCCTGGAGCACGTCACCAAGTCATTCGGCGAGACGGTCGCCGTCGATGACCTGTCCCTGGAGATCTGGCGCGGAGAGTTCTTCTCCATGCTCGGACCGTCCGGCTGCGGCAAGACGACAACTCTGCGGATGATCGGCGGATTCGAGGAGCCGACCAGCGGGACGGTCTACCTCGGCGACCAGGACGTCACCGGCCTCCCCCCGTTCAAGCGCAACGTCAACACCGTCTTCCAGAACTACGCCCTCTTCCCGCACCTGTCGATCTACGAGAACGTCGCGTTCGG
>DATFEC010000176.1:0-12367 GCA_035251655.1 Candidatus Limnocylindria bacterium
GCGGTGATCCGCCCGGCACTCGCCCGCTTGAAGGCGTCGATCATGATCAGCAGCTCCATGATCGAGTGGTTCACCGGCCGGCAGGTGGGCTGCACGAGGAACACGTCCTGTTCGCGGACGTTTTCCAGGATGCGGACGAAGATGTTCTCGTTCTGGAACTGGAAGACGTCCGCCTCGCCCATCCGGGTTCCGAGGTAGCGGCAGATGTTCTCCGCCAGCGGCCGGTTGGCGTTGCCCGAGTAGATGCTGAACTCGTCGGCGTACAGCGGCTCGCTCCTCGCTCGATACCGGACAGGACCCCGGCCGGCCGATTCTAGCGTGTCATCCCTCGGATTCGGAGTCCTCGGCCTGATCGTCGGGCAGACCTTCGTCAACGAAGACCGAAATCGAGATGATCCGATCGTCCTCCGCCGGCTTCATGACGGTCACTCCGCGCGACGCCCGACGATACCTGTTCACTCCGGCCACCTCGGTGCGGAGGATCGTCCCGCCGTCGGTGATGAGCATGACCTCCTCGTCCTCGCGGCCCACCAGGCGAACCGCGGCGACCTTGCCCGTGTCCTCGTTGAGCGAGTTCGCGATGACCCCACCGGTCGCCCGGTGCTTGATCGGGAAGTCGCTGACATCGGTCCGCTTGCCGAAGCCTTGCTCGGTCACCACCAGCAGCTGCTGTTCCGGGTCGTGGATGACCTCCATACCGATGACCTCGTCGTCCCCCTTGAGCCGGATCCCGGTTACCCCTCTCGTGTCGCGGCCCATGGCCCGGACCTCGCGCTCGGTGAAGCGGGCCGCCTGGCCGTTGCGGGTGGCGATGATGATGTCGTTCGATCCGTTCGAGAGATCGACCCAGCGCAGCTCGTCGTTGTCCACGAGGTTGATCGCGATCAGCCCGTTGGCCTTGATCCGCGCGTAATCGGCCAGCGAGGTCTTCTTGATGTGGCCGCGCCGGGTGGCCATCACCAGATAGTGGTCCGGCTCGAAGCGCGGCAGCGCGATGATCGCGCTGACATACTCCCCGCCTTCCACCTGGACGCCGGGCAGGTTGATGATCGGCAGCCCCTTGGCGTGTCGGCTCGCCTCCGGCAGGGCGTGGACCTTTGTGATGAACACGCGCCCCCGGTTGGTGAAGAACAGGATGCTGTCGTGGGTGTTGGCCACCACCAGGTGCCGGACGGCATCCTCCTCGCGCGTGATCATCGCGAGCTTGCCCTTCCCGCCTCGACGCTGAGATCGGAAGGTCCGAATCTGCTGGCGCTTGATGTAACCGCGTTGGGACAGGGTCACGACGACGTCCTCGGCGGTGATGAGGTCCTCCGCGGAGAGCTCCCGGTTCGCGTCGTCCCAGATCCGGGTGCGCCGATCCTCGCCGTACTTCTTCCGCAGGTCGGCGAGCTCGTCCTTGATGACCTGCAGGATCTTGCGCGGGTTGGCGAGCAGGTCCTCGAGCTGGGCGATGAGCCGGATGACCTCCTCGTACTCGTCCTCGATCTTTTTGCGCTCGAGAGCGGCGAGGCGGCGCAGCTGCATCTCGAGGATGGCGTTCGCCTGTGCCTCGCTGAGCTTGAACTGCTTGATCAGGGCCTCGCGGGCGGCATCGGCATCGGCAGCCTTCCGAATGGTGGCGATCACCTCATCGAGGTGGTCGAGCGCGATCTTCAGTCCCTCGAGGATGTGCGCCCGCTCCTGGGCGCGGGCGAGGTCGAATTCGGTGCGGCGGCGGATGACGTCGCGGCGATAGGCGATGTACTGCTCGAGGAGCCGCTTGAGTCCCAGGGTCTGGGGCTGGCCGTCGACGAGGGCAAGCATGTTGGTCGAGAAGCTCGACTCGAGCGCCGTGTGCTTGAACAGCTGGGACATCACGGTGTGCGGCGAGCCGTCGCGCTTTACCTCGACCACGATGCGCATCCCATCCCGGTCGGATTCGTCGCGAATGTCGCTTACGTCGGTCATCTTCTTGGCGCCCACGAGATCTGCCATCTTTTCGATGAGCGTCGTCTTGTTGACCTGGTAGGGCAGCTCGGTGATGACCACCGCCATCCGGCCCGGGCGGACCTCCTCCAGCGCGACCTGCCCGCGCATCACGATCCGTCCCCGCCCGGTCGCGTACATGTGGCGGATCGCGTCGATCCGCTCCTTCTCGCCGGCGATCGACCGCTGGTCGGCGTAGCGGAAGACGGTTCCACCGGTCGGGAAGTCGGGACCGGTGACGATCTCGCACAGCTCGTCGACCGTGGCCTCGGGCTGGTCGATCAGGCGCTCGACGGCGCGGCAGATCTCCCCCAGGTTGTGAGGCGGGATGTTCGTCGCCATCCCGACCGCGATGCCGGACGAGCCGTTGACCAGCAGGTTCGGCAGCCTCGCGGGCAGGACCGTCGGCTCCTGCAGGCGGCCGTCGAAGTTGTCCATGAAATCGACCGTGCCCCGGTCGAGGTCGGCCAGCATCTCGTCGCTGATCGGCGCCAGCCGCGCCTCGGTGTACCGATAGGCGGCCGCCGGGTCGCCGTCGATGGACCCGAAGTTGCCCTGGCCGTCGACGAGTGGATAACGCAGGCTGAAGTCCTGGGCCAGCCGCACGAGCGCGTCGTACAGGGCCACGTCGCCATGTGGGTGGTACTTGGCGAGCGCCTCGCCCACGACGCCGGCGCACTTTCGATACGCCGAGGTGGATCGCAGGCCCATTTCCGACATCGTGTACAGGATTCGGCGGTGGACCGGCTTGAGGCCGTCGCGGACGTCCGGCAGTGCGCGGGCGACGATGACCGACATCGCGTAGTCGATATACGCCGAACGCATTTCCTCCTCGATGGAGACGTTTCGTACGACGCCCAGGTTGTCTTCCACGCTCAGCCCATCCTCGCGGTCGTATGTCGCGTGTGTCGCGTTCGTCGCTTCACTGCTGGACGGCCCCTTCGGTCACCGCTGGGGGTCCCATTGGCCGCCAGCCGTATCGAGCCTTCAGCTCGGCTTTCTGGGTCGGCGAGGCACCAAGGTAGGTCCCGGTGGCTTCAGCAACCAGCCGATCGCCGGAGCGCACCTCGCCGCGCACCTGGTAGATGCGGCGGCGCCGGGATTCGACCCAACCCTCGGCCCGCAGCTCCTCCCCCGGACGCACGGGGTGGTGGAAGCGGACCGCGAACGACGCGGTCACCGCCCAGGCATCGTCGCTGGACGGAGCCCAGGCCATGACCTCATCGAGGACGGTGGCCACCAGGCCGCCATGGACGCGGTCGCTCCAGCCGACGTAGTCGGCGCCCGGGACCCAGGTCGCGCTCGCGCGACGCTCCCCGAGCTCGATTCGCAGACCCATACCGATCGGGTTGGTGTCGCCACAGGCGAAGCAGTGGTGGTCGGCGAACCCGTAACGGGACTCCGCTCGTTCGGTCACCACGCCTCCTCGTCGTCCCAGAATTCGTCGCCGTAGGAATCCCGACCCCCGCGCAGGCAGTGATCAGCGATCGCGAGCGCGAACGCGTGGGCCACGGCGTACCCGTCACGCAGGAAATTCACGGCCTCGCGGCGGTCCCCGATGCCGTTGGCTTCGAGCAGGGAGCACCAGTCCTCCAGCGTGCGGCCGGTCTTGGCCTCGACCTGGCGAATATCGGCGGAATGACGAGATGGCACGGGCTCCCCTCAGATGTCGAGGTTGCGGACCTTGCGGGCCTCGCCCCGGATGAAGTCGCGCCGTGGCTCGACGCGCTCGCCCATGAGCGTGCTGAACGTCTCGTCGGCATCGGCGGCGTCTCGGACGCTGACCTGGAGCAACGTGCGGGTCTCCGGGTTCATGGTCGTTTCCCACAGCTGGTCCGGATTCATCTCGCCCAGTCCTTTGAAACGCTGGACGCTCACGTTTCGTCCCTTCCCGTCCCGGGACAGCTCCTTGACGGCCACGTCGCGCCCCTTCTCGTCCTTCGCGTATCGGGTCTGCTTGCCCGTGCTCACCCGGTACAGCGGGGGCTGGCACAGGAAGAGGTACCCGTTCTCGATGACGTCGGGCATGTGGCGGTAGAAGAAGGTGAGCAACAGGGTGGTGATGTGCGCGCCGTCGACATCGGCATCCGAGAGCAGGCAGATGCGGTGGTACCGAAGCTTCGCGATATCGAACTGCTCGCCGATGCCGGCACCCAGGGCGATGATCAGCGGTCGGACGTTCTCGCTGGACAGCACCTTGTCGAGCCGCGCCTTCTCGACGTTCAGGAGCTTGCCGCGGAGCGGCAGGACGGCCTGGTTTCGCCGATCCCGTCCCTGCTTGGCGGAGCCACCCGCGGAATCGCCCTCCACGATGTAGAGCTCGCTGAGGGCCGGATCACGCTCCTGGCAGTCGGCCAGCTTGCCGGGGAGCGCCATCCCGTCCAGCGCCCCCTTGCGAATGACCAGGTCACGGGCCTTGCGCGCGGCCTCGCGGGCGCGGGCCGCGGTCACGCACTTCTCGATGATTCGCCGCCCGTCGGCGGGATTCTCCTCGAGGTGCTGGACGATGCCGTCCGAGACGACCGTCTGGACGATGCCCTTGATGTCCGCGTTGCCGAGCTTGGCCTTGGTCTGGCCCTCGAACTGGGGATCGGTCAGCTTCACGCTGATCACCGCGGTCAGGCCTTCCCGGACGTCGTCACCGCTGAGGTTGGTGTCCTTTTCTGACAGCACCCCGGCCTTGCGCGCCCAGTCGTTCAGGGAGCCGGTGAGCGCGGCACGGAAGCCCGTGACGTGCGTTCCCCCGTCGACGGTGTGGATGTTGTTGGCGAAGGGCAGGACGGTCTCGGCGAACCCGTCGTTGTACTGCAGCGCAACCTCGACGCTCGTGCCCTCCACGACGCGCTCGACGTAGATCGGCTGCTGGTGCAGAGGCTCGCGGTGACGGTTGAGGTGCCGCACGAACGAGGTCACCCCACCCTGGAACAGGAAGTTCTTCTCGCGGTCGTCCCGCTCATCGACGAGGCGGATCCAGAGCCCCTTGTTGAGATACGCGGATTCCCGCAGACGAGTCGCGATCGTCTCCCAGCTGAACTCGACCTCGTCGAAGATTTCCGCATCCGGGGTGAACCGGGTCCGGGTCCCGTGGTGCCGCGGCCAGTCGATCCCCCGGTTGGCCTGCGCCTCGCCGCCGTCCTGGCGAACGGGCTTGAGCGGCGCGCCGCGATGGAACTCCTGGACGTAGCGCTTTCCTTCGCGCAGGACCTCGACGCGCATCTCAGACGAAAGGGCATTGACCACGCTCACCCCGACGCCATGGAGGCCGCCGGAGACCTTGTAGCCACCACCACCGAACTTCCCACCCGCGTGGAGGACGGTCATGATCACCTCCAGCGCGCTCTTGCCGGTCGAGTGGCGGTCGACCGGGATGCCTCGGCCGTCATCGATGACCTCCACGTGCCCGTCGGCCCCGATGGTCACGTCGATCCGGGTGGCCATGTTGGCCATCGCCTCGTCGATGCTGTTGTCGACGACTTCCCACACCAGCTGGTGGAGACCTCGGGCATCGGTCGAGCCGATATACATGCCTGGCCGCTTGCGGACAGCCTGCAAACCCTCCAGGACCTGGATGTCGGCGGCGGTGTAGGAGGCCGATGCCCGCGCGCGGCGGCGGGTGGGCTGCGGCTGGGCGGTCATTCGGAGCTCGCCTCCGACCCAACTGCGAGCGCCATGGCCTCGTGCTCGATGGGGCTGCTGAGAATCCAGGTCATGATCCGGTCGAGCTCCTCATCGGAGCCGAAATCAATGCTGATCCGGCCGCCGCGTCGCGTGCGCGTGATGGCCACCCTCGTCGCCAGGCGGACGCGGAGACGATTCTCGAGCTCGGCGAGGTCCCCCTCGCGTGTCGCAGACGGATCAGGCCGGGCCTGCCGTCGGCGGCGCCTGACGAGCTCCTCGGTCTGACGGACCGAAAGGTGGCGCTCGAGCACGATGGCCAGGGCGGCGACCTGCAGCTCCGGGACCGTTAGCCCGGCCAGGGCGCGGGCGTGGCCCTCGCTGATCTGGCCTTCGAGCAGCGCTTCCTGGGTCTCGGGTGCGAGCTCGAGGAGGCGCAGGGCGTTGGTGACCGCGGCGCGCGAACGGCCGACGCGGGTCGCCACCGCCTCGTGTGCCATGTCGAATCGGTCGATGAGGAGGCGGAAGCCCATGGCCTCCTCGAGCGGGTTGAGATCGGTGCGCTGAAGGTTCTCGATCAAGGCGAGCTCGACCATCTCCTCCTCTCTGGGCTCGCGAACGACGGCCGGGATCTGGGTCAGTCCCGCCATCCTGGCGGCCCGCACGCGTCGTTCGCCGGCGATGAGCTGGTACTCGCCGTTGGCGAGGCCGCGAACCACGATCGGCTGGAGGACGCCATGCGCGGAGATCGACGCGGCGAGGTCGTTGAGCTCCTCCCCCTCGAAGTGGGCCCGCGGCTGGTGGGGGTTGGCCGCGATCCGGTCCAGCGGGATCTGGCGTCCGTCCTCGGCGCCCGCCGGCGGCGGGATGAGGGCATCCAGGCCTCGTCCGAGGCCGAACTCGCGGGACGGGGCGTCAGGCACGGGCCGCGACCTCCGCCGCAAGAGCCTCGTAGGCGTGCGCCCCACGGGAGGCGGGGTCGTACAGCGCGATCGGGAGGCCGTGGCTCGGGGCTTCGCTGAGGCGAACACTGCGCGGTACGACAGTGTCGTACACGGTTCCTTCGAGGTGCCGGCGAACCTCGTCCGCCACCTGGTAGGAAAGTCGCGTTCGCTTGTCGAACATGGTGATCACCACGCCCTCGATCTCGAGTCGAGGGTTGAGTGAGCTCCGTATGAGGCGAATCGTGTTCACCAGGTTTCCGAGACCCTCCATGGCGTAGAACTCGGCCTGGATGGGGATGAGCACCCCATCGGCCGCGGTGAGCGCGTTTACCGTGAGCAGCCCGAGCGAAGGTGGGCAGTCCACCAGCACTCGGTCGTACCGGCCGTCGACACCGGCGAGGCTGGCCGCGAGCCGATGCTCTCGTGCAGTCAACCCCACCAGCTCGATCTCGGCGCCGGCCAGCTCGGGGCTGGCCGACACCAGGTCAAGGCCACGAATAGCGGTTGGTTGTGCGATCTCCGAGATGGCGACCCGATCGATCAGTGCCTCGTAGATCGTGCCCGAGGAACGATCCGCGCCCAGCCCGGTCGACGCATTGCCCTGCGGATCCAGGTCGATGACGAGAGTGCGGGTGCCGCCAAGGGCCAGATACGCCGCCAGATTGATGACGGTGGTCGTCTTTCCGACGCCGCCCTTTTGGTTGGTACAGGCCGTAACCCTAGCCACGAACGCTCCGTTGCGAGTTCCCGCGGGCAACCTGAATTGTACCAGTTTGGGGGGTTTTCCACCGATTACCACGCGATCAATGTTTCACGTGAAACCTCTGGATCGTACTCCGATAGTGCCCGATCGGCGAGGTCTGGCAGTCCTATACTGTGCTGCGACACGGCAAGCTCGCAGCGACCCCGGGAATCAGCCGATCAATCTCTTCAGCGCCCTCCTGGCCCTCGCCACTGGCGTCCTCTATGCCAGCCTCGCCCCGTTGCTGGCGATGGGTGATATGAGACCCAATCTCATTCTCGCGGCGGTCGTCGCGGTAACGGCCCTGTTTGGACTCGGAGCAGGCGCCACCTGGGCCTTCGTCGGAGGACTGACTGCCAACCTGCTCACCACCGATCCGCTCGGACTCGTTCCGCTCGGGCTCCTGCTCGTGGCCGGCCTGGTTGCCCTTCTTGGACGCCCGCTCGGGCGCAGACCCGTGGTATTGGCCTTCGTCGGAGGGCTGGCGGGCAGCGCCGCGCTGGACCTGGCGGATGGGCTCATCCTCGCCCTGCAGGGCGGTTCCGCCCCCGGCACTGGCATCGCCGGCATGACCCTGCTCGTCCTCCCGACGGCGATGGCGAACGGGATCCTCGCGGCAGCCATCTTCCTTGCGGTGCGCGCGGCGGCTGGTCGCATCGGCTCCGAAATGCCCGCGGCCTGGGGATGAGCACCGCCTTCGAGCGTCCCGAAGTTCCCAGGCACGGCGGTCGGTTCCTCGCCTTCGGAGTCATCGGGATCATCCTGTTCGCGGTCATTGCCGGGCGGCTCTTCCAGCTCCAGGTCATCGAGGGCGCGGTCCGTGCCGAACAGGCCGAGGCCGCTCACACGGTCACGGTAGCCATACCGTCCCAGCGGGGCCTGGTGTTCGACCGAGAGGGTCGGCCGCTGATCGTCAATGTGCCAACCTGGACAGTCGCGGTCCGTCCCGCGGATCTGCCCGAACACCGTCGCGCTGCGGTGCTCGATCGCGTGGCCGAGGTGACCGGGGAGGCTGCAGACGACCTCGAGGCACGGCTCGACGCGTTCATCGGCTCACCGTTCGACCTCGTCCCGCTCGCCGACGAGGTTGACCGCCAGGCCGCGCTCGTCCTGTCCGAGGAAGCGGCTTCGTTGCCGGGCATCGAGCTCGAGGTCGTGCCGCAGCGGCAATACCTCAACGAGCGCGGCGAAGCGGACGGGACGCTCCTGTCCCACATCGTGGGCTACACCGGGCCGATTAACGCGAGCGAGCTGGACGAGCTTGCCAACGATGGGTACCTCCACGACGACCCGATCGGCCGGACCGGGATCGAGTCCGCCTTCGAGTCCGCCCTTCGCGGGGAGTACGGCTCCACCCGCTGGGAACGCGACGCCTCGGGTCGACTGGTGAAGGTCATCGAGGAGACGGCGGCACCGGTCGCCGGACGGAACCTGGTTCTCACCATCGATGCTCGGCTGCAGCGGCTGGCCACCGAATCACTGCTGTGGGGCATGCGGGAGGCCAACGTCAGCCAGGGGGTCACGATCGTCATGAACCCCCAGAACGGCGAGATCCTGGCCATGGTGTCGCTGCCGGCGTACGACAACAACGCGTTTGCGTCGGGCATCCCGGACGAGCTGTACCAGTCCTACCTGGCCGATCCCAACCTGCCGTTGCGGAACCACGCGATTGCGGACATCTACCCGCCGGGCTCGACCTTCAAACTGGTGACCGGCCTAGCCGCGCTTCAGGAAGGCGTGACCACGCCGACGCGCCGATGGCAGACCTACGGCTGCTACCAGATCCCCGGCGCTCCGGTCGGCGACTGCCTGTCCGACTGGAACCGACGTGGTTTCGGTCCCTTGAACATGGTCGAGGCGTTCGCGCGCAGCTCCGACACGTTCTTCTACCAGATGGCGGTCCACCTCGGGGTCGATCGACTGGCGCGATGGGCCAACGAGCTCGGCTTCGGCGCTCCGACCGGGATCGCGCTGCCGAGCGAGGCAGCCGGGGTTATCCCATCGACCGAGTGGGCGCACAGCCAGGGCCGCGCCGGGATCTTCACCGGCGAGCTGGCGCAGGCCGGCATTGGACAGAACACGGTCGCCGTCACGCCGCTCCAGCTTATGAACGCGTATGCCGCGGTGGCCAACGGAGGCCACCTCATGCAGCCGCAGATCGTGCTGGGGGAGGCGGACGCGGACGGAAACCTCGTCGAGCGATATGACCCGCAGGTGCTGCGCGAGCTCGCCGCCGACCCGTCGAACCTGAACGTCATGCGGATCGGCGCCCGTCAGGTCATCACGACTGGACACGCGTACAACATCGGCCAACTTCGCCTTCCCGGAGCGCTGTCGGGCAAGACGGGCACGGCCGAGTTCGGAGTCCCGAATGCCGAGGGCAACCTTCCGTTCCACTCATGGTTCGTCGCCTTCCTCCCGTCCTCGCCGGGCGCGACCGACTCGGAGCTGGCGGTCATGACCTTCACCTACCGCGCGGTCGTCCGCGGGAACGTCTCGACCGAAGTGGTGAAGTACTTCCTCCAGCAGTATTTCGAGCTCGACCAGGACCTCCGCCTCGACCCGGTGACCCTCCGGCTCCTGCAGGGAGGCAACTGACCGATGGGCGTCGCCGTCTCCACCATCGAGGTGACCGCTGCACGGCGGTGGCGAGACTTCGACTGGCAGCTGACCCTGTACCTGGTCCTTCTCCTCGGCTTTGGCATCGTCCTCGGCGCGTCGGCGATGTGGAACGAGGCCGCGGAGCCCGGCGCCGTCCCGCAGCCGGTGAAGACGGTCATTTGGACGATCCTTGGCTTCAGCCTGATGGTCGTGGCGGCATCGGTCGACTACCACTGGCTCCGGACCTTTGCCGTTCCGATCTACGTCTTCACGCTCGGGCTGCTGGTGGTCAACCTCCTGGTCGGCACGTCCGTCTCCGGGGCCCAGCTGTCGGTGACGATCGGCGGCCTCGACTTCCAGTTCTCGGAGATCTCGAAGGTCATGATGGTCGTCGTCCTGGCCGCGTTCCTGGCTGGACGGGGCCAGCGGATCGGTCGGTTGTCGACGATCGTCGGCGCCGGGCTGCTGACCGCACTTCCGACGGCGCTCGTCTTAGGCCAGCCAGATCTCGGGACCGCGCTCGTGTTCATCGCGATCCTCGGCGGGATGCTGTTCATCAGCGGGGCCAGCATCGGGTGGATGGCGTTGCTGCTCGGGGTGGCGGTGGCCCTCACCCCGGTTGGGCTCGGCCGCCTGGCCGACTACCAGGTCGCAAGGCTGCTGTGCTTCCTCGATCCTGCGGCTGACCCGCAGGGAGCCTGCTACCAGCTGATCCAGTCGCTCAATGCGGTCGGCTCCGGGGGGTGGCTCGGCCAGGGGCTCACCGCCGGTCAGGCGAACCAGCTCGGGTTCCTGCCAGTCCAGACCACCGACTTCATCTTCACCATCGTGGCCGAGGAGCTTGGCCTGGTCGGCGGCCTGATCCTGCTCGCCCTGTTCGGGTTGCTTCTGTGGCGGATCGCGGTCATCGGCTGGCAGGCGCGCGACGGCCTTGGCCGGCTGGTCGCCATGGGCCTGGCAACGATGCTGCTGTTCCAGGTCGTGGTGAACATCGGCATGGTCATCGGTCTGCTGCCAGTCACGGGCATCCCCCTGCCGCTGATCACCTATGGCGGGTCGTCGACGGTCTCGATCCTGTTCGGGATGGGCATCGTCCAGTCCGTGCGGATGCACACCCGGGTCGAGCGCTTCTAGGCCGCTGCCGGCTCGGGTGGCGGGTCACCGGGGGGTAGCGGCGGAGGCGTCGGGGGCTCAGCTACCGGACCGGCTTGTGCGAAGGTCCGCGCCTCATCGGGCGTCCCACCCTCGAGCCGGCGGAATCCGTACCGATAGAGGTCCCGCCCGAGGGCGACCACCGGCGCCGCGAGGATGGCGCCCCACAGCCCGAACAGCGACCCGCCGATGATCAGGGCAAGGATGACCACGGCCGGGTGGAGGTCGACCGCGTCGCCCATCACCTTTGGCACGAGCAGGTGGTTCTCGACCTGCTGGATGATGGTGTACAGCGCGATCGCGGCCAGCGCCGCGGCAGGGGAGATCGAGGCGCCGATGAGGATGGCCGGAATGGCGGCAATGATCGGACCGATGATGGGGACCAGCTCGAGGACGCCCGCCACCAGCGCCAGCAGGACCGCGAAGTCGGCGAACTCCCGGAATCCGATGGCTGCCAGGACGAGGAGACCGATGAGGGTGGCCACGAAGATGACCGCGCCGAGGAGCAGCTGACCGCGGATCCAGCGGCCGATGACGCTGACCGTCAGGCCCATCCCGTTGGCCGCGTCCGGCCGCCAGCCGGTGGGCAGCATGCCGAGGATGCCGTCCGGCAGCCGCTCGCGATCCTTGAGCACGTACAGCAGCCAGACCGGGATGATCACCAGCCCCACGATGAAGCCGGCGGCGCGGGCGATGACGCTCAGCAACGGGCCGACGATCGTCTCGAGGAGCGCGATGACGGCCTCCTGCCCGCTCGCGATGATCGTGTCGAGGGCGTCGCGAATCGGGTCGGGGAGCGGGAGGCTGGTGATCCATTCGACGATGGCCTCTTCCCACGCCAGGATCTGGGCGGCGAGTGTCGGCAGCTCCTCGAGGAAGCGCTGGAGCTGCTCGAACAGCGGTGGCAGGAGCAGCCAACCGAGGCCGACCACCACCACCACCACCACGACATAGACGATCAGGATGCCGGCGAGTCGCGGAACGCCCCGCCGGTGGAGAGCCGTGACCGGCGGATCCAGGAGGAACGCGAGGGCGATCGCGATGCCGAACACCGGCAGCGCACCGCGCGCCAGCCACAGGGCGAGGACGATGACGAGGATCGCGAAGGTCACCCACAGGCCGAGCCGGTGCCGGGCGACGAACCCCATGGCGCGATCGTAGCGGAGCGGTACCATCACCGGACGATGAACGCCGAGGTCGAGAACCCGCGCCAGCGCTGGCAGATCCTCTATTCGCGTACGCATCCGGCGCTCCGGCTGCGTCAGCAGGACATCGCGAACGAGTTCCAGCGGGTGCTGACCGAGGCTGAGCTGCCCCTGTCCCAGACCGCCGCCCGTCGCCCGCG
>DATFEC010000051.1:0-3891 GCA_035251655.1 Candidatus Limnocylindria bacterium
GGCATCGGGCAGCTCAGGCCGCGGGCGTCAACGATCGCGTCCGCGCTGGTGGTTGTGATGGTCATGGTCGTGGTCTCCTATCGCGTTGGTGCCAGGGGCTCAGATGAAGGTCACCGGTCCATCGCCGGCGTTCAGGTAGAAGGCGGTCACGCCTTCGACCCCATCGACCAGGGGATCGAGGTCCGCCTCGGTGATGTGGAGCAGGTCCATCGACAGGGAGCAGGCCTGGATGTCGATTCCGCCGAGCTCCTTGACCTGGCGCAGGGTGTCCGCCCAGGTCGCCTGACCCGCCATGCGGAGGGCGTCCACCGCGTGCCGACCGGCTTCGCCCGCCTCGGGCGCGAGACCGTGGTCAGCGGCGATCCGGTCCGCGCGGAACGCATCAAGAGCCCAGTACTGGAGGAACACGTTCACCGGTCGGCCGAGCGCGGCGGCGCCCGCGGCCAGGACGGCGGCCGCGTTCAGTCGGTCGTCGGTGCCGGAGAAGAGAACGAGGTTGAGCGGTGCGTCCATGGCATTCACCTTTGTGCTGCGACGGGATCTGACGGCGTGAGGCGCATGCCGGCCGACAGACCAGCCAAGCGGTCGATTCGGCGCTCGAGCACGGCGCGCATGAGCCCACAGGCGACGATCACGTCCGGGTCGGTGACCCGATAGCGGACCTCGCGGCCAATCCGCTCTGCCTCCACCACTCCGGCTGTTCGCATGACGGAGAGGTGCTGAGAGGCGTTGGGCTGGCTGATGCCCAGCTCGGCGGCCAGCGCTCCGACCTCGACCGGGCCATCGGCCAGTCGATGGAGGATCTCGAGCCGGCGCGGATTGGCCAGGGCCCGCAGAACGTCGACCTGCATGGCGGAGATTTCATCCATGGCCGCAGCATCGACATATGCGCAGATGCGCAACAGTGCCCAGAGTCCCGAGGTGGGCAGTCCGAACGGCCCGGATTTCGTTGCCACGCAGGCGTCAGGAGAGAGGAGCGCCCGGCCGTCCCCGTGCGGACGAGCCGGGCGCTATCGGTCTGGCGAAACGGTCAGCCGGCTGAGGCGTCAGCCTCCGGAGAGGGTGCCTGCGGTGGCTGTAGTGACCGCGCCGGACGGAGGCGCTGGAAGACCTTCCAGATCACGAAGGCCACGATGCCGAACACGATCAGCGCGGGGATACCAACGATGAGCAGCCAGATCCCGGCGCTGACCAGCCACTGCCCAAAGCTGACCAGTGAGGCGAGGGCCTCCTGGACGATGGCGGCCGGATCGAAGTCCTCCGAGGCCTGCTCGACCGGCTGCGGGACGGGGATGATGCTCACGGTCAGGGTGGCGAGGTCGACCTGGTCGGTGTAGTACTCGAGCTGCGCCTCGTAGGCCTCGATCTCCCCGCGGACCGCGAACAGCTGGTTCTGGATGGCGAGGATGTCTTCGACCGTCTCGGCCCGATCGAGCAGCTCGCGATACTCCACCTCGGCCGCTCGCAGGTTCTCGAGGCGGGCCTCGATGTCAATGACGACGGCGGTGACGTCCTGCTCGTTCGTGGCCTCGGCCTTGACCTCGCCGTCGAGGTCGTGGATGGCCGCGATGGCGTTGTCGAAGCGATCGGCGGGGATCCGCATCGTGAGAGTGGCCATGTCCTCGATTTCGCCCTGGAACGAGTTGCTGATGAAGCCGTCCAGCTCGACGGCCAGGGCGCGGACCTCGCCGACGGTCTCCGGCACGTTCTCGACCTCGATCGTGATCTCGCCGGTGCGAATGATCGACCGATCCGCCTCGCCCGCCGATTCCTCGCCGCCACCGAAGTTGGCGCCGTCATCGCCAGGGATGGGCGGCACGGCGCCGCCGTCAACGTCGCGCCCCTGTTCGCCAATCACGCCGCCCGGCACCACCTCGGGCTTGAGGCCGGTGGCGGCTTGCTGGCAGGCGGCGAGGACGAGAGTCACGACGGCGAGAAGGACCAGGAGCGCGGGGCGTGAGGTCTTCACGGGGAGGGGTCTCCAGGTGTGGTTGTCAGCCCATCAGACGCCGCGCCGCCGCTGGCGGTTCCCGTACCCCACGCCCGTATGATCCCGCGGTGAATCGGTCGAACCGGACGTTGCTCACCCTCGTGGCCGCCGTGGCCTCGGCCAGCACGGCCTACATCGCCGTCTGGGTTGTCAGCTCCCTGGTCGTGCTCGAGATCACCGGTTCCGCGCTCGCGGCCGGCGTGCCCAGCGCTCTCGCTGGGCTGGCTACCGCGTTCGGCGCGGTCGGCGTGGCGAACCTGGGCATCCGCTGGAACCGGCCTCGAGCGGTGGCAATCGGGCTCTTCGCGGCGACGATCGGGTGTGGCCTGGCGGTCGCGTCCATCCTGCTCGCATCACTCCCTTGGCTGTTCGCCGCGAGCCTGGCGTTTGGGCTGGGGAACGGCGCGCTCCAGCAGACCCGCTTCGCGGCCGCCGATACGGTCGCCGCCGACCGCCGGGCATGGGCCTTGGGTCTCGCGGTGTGGGGATCCACGGTTGGTGCGGTGTTCGGGCCGAACCTGGTGGGGGTGGCCGAGGCGCTCGCGCTGCCGATTGGCGCAGATCCACTCGTCCTGTCGCTCGGGATCATCGGCGCGCTGTTCGGGATTGCCGTCCTCTTCGCCCTCCTCGCGGGGCGTTGGACAGCTCGCCTGCCGGATGGATCAGGCGGGGAGGGCCAGACCGGATGGGCCGGCCGCCGGATCGGCTCCCTGTTGCGGGACCCACAGCGGCGGTCCGCGCTGGCTGCGCTGCTCGGCGCTCAGGTCGCGATGGTGCTGATCATGACCATGACTCCGCTCCACATCCATGCCGGTGGTGGTGACCTCGTGTTTGTCGGGCTCGTGATCAGCGCCCACACCCTGGGCATGTTCGCACTGGCCCCGCTCACCGCCCGCCTCGTCAGCCGCCAGGGGGCCACGCCGGTCGCGCTCGCCGGGATGGTCGTCCTCGCCGTCGCCGCGGTCCTGTCTGCCGTGGCCCCGCCCCACGACGGGCCACTTCTTGCCGTCGCCCTCTTCCTGCTCGGCTATGGGTGGAACCTGAGTTTCGTGGCCGGCAGCGCGATGCTGGTCGAGGGAGCTCCGTCGGCAGCCCAGACGCAGCGCCAAGGGGCGAGCGACTTCCTGGTGTTCCTCGCGGGGGCGACGGCCAGCATCACATCGGGAGCCTTGCTGGCGGTCGTCGGCTTCGCGGCGATGTCGCTCCTTGGCGGCCTGTTCCTCGTTGTCCCGGCCGCGATCATCATCCGCGAGCGGATGCGGGCTCCGGAGCCCGCCCGGGCCTGAGAAAGTCTGGACAAATAGAACATAGGTTCTATACTGGATCGTCCGATGGTCGGTCCGGACGCGTACTGCGAGCTCCACGTTCACAGCAACTTCTCCTTCCTCGACGGGGCCAGCCATCCGGAGGACCTGGTGGCCCGCGCGGCCCGGATCGGGATGCCGGCACTGGCCATCACCGACCACGCCGGCTTGTACGCGGCGGTTCGGCTGTGGAAGGGGGCAGAGGCGACCCAGACCGATGACGCCCGCGCCGCGGGCCTCGCCCCGGTGCAGCCGATCCTGGGCGTGGAGCTGGCCATCCCCCGCGATGAGCGCGAGCTGCGCCTGGCGCGGCGCGGGCGGCGGATGGCGCTCCCACTCCGCGGGACGAATGCCAGCCGCGGCTGGCCGGGGGAGCATCACGCCGGCCCGGCCCCCGGCGACCATCTCGTCCTGCTGGCCCGCGACCCGGCCGGGTATGCCGCCCTGTCGCGGATCGTGTCCGCCGGCCACCTGGCCGGCGAAAAGGCGTTCCCCGTGTTCGAGGCCGCCGCGCTGGAAGCGGCGCTGGACGAAGCGAAGGGCCATCTCATCGGGCTGAGCGGCTGCCGGAACGGGGAGATCCCGCGGCGTGTCCTC
>DATFEC010000312.1:0-2481 GCA_035251655.1 Candidatus Limnocylindria bacterium
GTCGAGGGTCCGAACATCTGGCCCGACGCAATGCGGAACACGAGCGCGTAGCCAATCTGGCCGGCGGCGCCGGTGACGGCCACGGTCACGTGCTGGTCGGGCATCAGACCTCCTTGCGAGGCCCGAGTGTAGACCGTTTCAGGCCTGGGTCTTGTACCCGTACCGGCGCTTGTTTCCCTGCCACGCGCTGCCGCCCCAGGACAGGACGTCCGCGAGCACGCCAAGGCCCAGCAGGACGATCTCGAAGCCCTCGATACCCGGGAAGACCAGGACGTACATCACCATCGTCCATGGCAGGAACAGGAAGCCGAGGATCGGGATCAGGATCCCATCGAAGGTCGCGTTCCAGCGCGCCTGGTCGGCGAGGTACCAGACGATCGAGACGAGGCGCGGGCCACCGAACAGGAGAACGATGAGCAGACACATGGACAGGAACCTCCAGGCTGGGGCTTACGGCGGCGACGCCGGCGAGCCGTAGCCGGGTAGGCGGTCACGCTGCTGCCAGCCGCCGCCGAACAGCGAGCCGATGTCCGCCAACACGGCCAGGATCATGCCGATGGTGTCAATGGTGTCGAGGCCCTGTGGCGCGACGAGGACGTACATCAGCGTCGTCCAGGGCAGGAACAGGAAGCCGAGGATGGGGACGATCGCGTTGTCAAATGTCGCCGCCCACCGGAGCTGCTCCACCAGCCACCAGATGATGATGGCCGCCCGGGGTCCGAAGATGAACAGACACCCGACGGCTAGGCACATCGCGGAACAACTCTCATGTCACGGCCCATGATGGGGCCTCGAATGCCGGCCCGGCAATGGGGATTCGCTGTGGACAATTGTCAACAGGTCGCGACAAAGTCGGGGATAAGCCCGTTGCGCTCGCCCGCCGTGGATCGCTACTGTGACGGAGTCCCGAAGGGGCAGCCACCGAAGCCGTCGAGTCACATCAACGGCCCGGGGGCGGTTACTTCGGGACCTTTCGTTGCCTGCCGAATCCCCGATCAGTCGTCGGTCGAGCTTGCTCCCGATGCCGGCGGGAAGGTCCCGAACTGGCGGTCGCCGGCGTCACCAAGGCCGGGCATGATGTACCCCCGCTCGTTCAGCTGGCGGTCAACCGCGCCGACATGGATCTCGACGTCGGGATGGGCCGCGGTCAGGGTGGCGATTCCCTCCGGCGCGGCGATGAGTGATACCTGCTTGATCCGGACCGCGCCCCACGCCTTGAGGAGGTCGACCGTCGCCGCGCTCGAGCCGCCGGTCGCGAGCATCGGATCGAGGATGAGGCACACCTGGACCGTGGCCGCGTCCGGAAGCTTGTTGTAGTACTCGACCGGCTTCAGGGTCCGCTCATCGCGGTACAGGCCGATGTGCCACACCTCGGCCATCGGCATCAGCTCGAGCATGGCCTCCACCATCCCGAGGCCGGCCCGCAGGACCGGCACCAGGCCGACCTTCGTCGCCAGGCGGATCCCGTCCATCGGCTCGATCGGCGTCTCCAGCCGATAGGCCTCCGTGCCGAGATCGGCCATGGCTTCATATCCGAGCAGCCACGACAGCTCGCGAACGAGCTCGCGGAACTTCTTGGGCTCGGTCGTACGGTCGCGGAGGAGCGACAGCTTGTGCGCGACCAGCGGGTGGGTGGAGGGGTGGACGGTCGCCGGCAGGGCCTCGGGCATCGGTCGCGATTCTATCGGTCGCTGGTCCGCGGACTACCGCTCATCGGCACAGGCTGATAGGCTATCGGTCCCAAGTTGACATCGCGTGCGCGCGTCTCGCGTGCCCGCCGCCGCACGAGAGGTGTGCATATGGTTTTTGGGAAGCGGGGCGATGCCCCCCAGGAGGAGCTCATCGGCACCCTGTACTCCGAGTCGCCGAGCGAGCCCGCTCCGACCAACTCCGGTTCGCCGCCCGCGCCCGGCTCTGCCGAGCATCGCCGGGAGCCCACTGAGGGCATCCTCGATTCGCACGCGCGATTCAACGGCAAGTTCGTCAGCGACCGCGACCTGCGGATCGACGGCGAGGCGCAAGGCGAGATCGAGTGCCAGGGCACGCTCGTGCTGAGCCCGCAGGCTCGCGTCCGGGCCAGCATCAAGGCGCACAACGTGGTGATCAACGGGGACTACGAGGGCAACGTGGACTCCGGCGGCCGGTTCGAGATCGGCTCCACGGGGCGGGTCAAGGGCGAGGTGAAGACGCAGGTGCTGGTCATCAAGGAAGGGGCCTTCTTCGAGGGCTCCGTGGCGATGACCCGCAAGCCCGGGCCCGAGGGTGGGGTCGCGGTGCCTCCGACCAGCAGCAGCGAGTCGAGCTCTGGCTCGACGACCAAGGCCAGCGGCGGATCGTCCGCCGCTTCGGCCAAGGCTGCCGCGGCGTCCGCGGCCGAGGCGAGCATGTTCTCGAGCGAAGTCCTGAGCGAGCCGACGCCTGCGGCGGCCGGCAGCAGCCGGCAGCCCACCGGTCCCGGCGACGCCGACTGACCAGACCCGC
>DATFEC010000063.1:0-2969 GCA_035251655.1 Candidatus Limnocylindria bacterium
AGCGGGAGGTCGCCGCCGACCGGCATGCGGGGTGAGCGGCTGCAGACCGTCCTCGCCCGAGCTGGCCACGGGTCGCGGCGCGCGGCCGACCGCTGGATCGTCGACGGCCGGGTGACCGTGAACGGAACCCTCGCCACGCCAGGAACCCGGGTGAACCCCGGTGACGAGGTCGCCCTCGACGGCCGTCCGTTGGACCTGGCGCCATCGAGCGCGGTCCACCTCGCGATCCATAAACCGCGTGGCGTCCTGTCCACCACCCGGTCCGGGTACGGGCACCAGACGGTGGTCGATCTCGTCACGCCGCCGCCGACCGGCCGGCTCTGGCCGGCCGGGAGGCTGGACCTCGACTCCGAGGGGTTGATGCTGCTGACCAACGACGGGGCCTGGGCCCAACGGGTTCTGCATCCCCGCTTCGGGTTGGTCCGGCAGTACGCCGTGCAGCTCGATCGGGAGCCGGACGACGTCGAGCTCGCGCAGCTGCGGCGGGGGATCGAGATCGACGGAACGCTGGCACAGGTACTCGACATCGCCCGTAGCCGACGGCCTGTCGGCGTCGCGCCCTCTGCCGATGCCGGGCCATGGTTCGCGGTGCACCTCGGGGAGGGGCGCAATCGGGAGGTGCGGCGCCTGTTCGCCGCGATCGGCTACCGCGTTCAGCGGCTGGTCCGAACCGCCTACGGACCGATCACCCTCGCCGGCCTCGAACCGGCGGCCTGGCGACCACTGACCGACGCCGAGATCACCGCGCTGGCCGCCGGCCCGCCGGCCTCTCCGGCCACCGCGCCCGGGCCGCGCCGGGCCTCCCGTGGGCTCCGGATCGCGGTCGACGGCACGTCGGGGTCCGGGAAGAGCACCGTTGGCCGTGCCCTGGCCCAGCACATTGGCGCCCGCTTCGTCGACACCGGCCTCCTGTATCGGGCTGTCACCCTCGCCGCCCTCGAAGCGGGGATCGACCCGGCCGATGGCCCGGCCGTCGCCGCGCTCACGCAGCACACCCGAATCCGGGTCCGCCCAGCCGACGGCGGCCAGCCCGGCGAGCGGGTGACGATCGGGCGCCGGGAGGTGACCGCGCTCCTGCGCGAGCCCCGCATCGAGCGCGCCGTGCCGACGATCAGCCAGCATGCGGAGGTGCGGGCGGCGATGCTCACCGTCCAGCGAGACGCGGCACGGGGACAGGACACGGTGATGGTCGGGCGGGACATCGGTACCGTGGTGTTGCCCGACGCGGATCTCAAGGTCTTCCTCACCGCCTCGGTCGAGACCCGGGCCCGCCGACGCGCGGCACAGATGGGCCGCCCGGATCGAGTCGAGACCTACCAGCGGGAGATCACCCAGCGAGACCGCACCGACTCGACTCGGGCGGTGGCGCCGCTCCGCCGAGCGCCGGGCGCCCTCGTCCTCGACACCGGGGAGCTGGACGTGGACGAGTGTGTCGCCGCGATCGTGGCCGCGCTCCCATCGCCGTGGCGGTCATGACCCGCGACATCAGCGGCTACCTCCCGCGGACCTGGGCCCATCGGCCGGGAGGCTTTCTCATCGGTCTCCTGCTTCGGATCCTCGGCGGGGTTCGAACGGAGGGACTCGAGAACCTGCCGCGGACCGGACCGATCATCATCGTCGCCAACCACTACACGCTCATGGACCCGCTGGTAGCCGGGTGGGGGACGTGCTATCGCATCGGCCGGATCGTGCACATGGTGGCCAAGATCCAGATCAAGGGCTGGCCCTTCTTCGGCTGGCTGGGCAGCCAGGCCGGCGTGATCTACGTGCGCCGCGGCACGAGCGATCTCGACGCCCAGCGTGCCCTGCTGGCGGTGCTCGCCGCCGGACGGGCGATGGTCATCTTTCCCGAAGGCACCCGGAGCCCGACCGGCGCGCTGATTCCTGCCCGCAACGGGGCGGCCCTCCTTGCGCTTCGCAGCGGCGCGCCGATCGTTCCGCTCGGGATCACCGGGACCGAGGGCATGCTCAGCTGGCGGGCGATCTTCGGCCGGAGGCCGCGCGCTACCGTCGTCGTCGGTCAGCCGTTCACCCTCGGCCATCGGCCGGATGGCCCGATCGACCGGACGGAGCTGACCGAGGCCTCGACCCGGCTCATGCGCGAGGTGGCCGCCCTCCTGCCACCGATCCGCCGGGGCGTCTACGGCTGATCCGGCGACCGACTCCTAGAATGATGGCGAGATGATCACGAATCGACCCGAGATCCGGATCGCCGAGCGGGCGGGCTTCTGCTATGGCGTGCGGCTCGCGATCGACAAGGCGCGCCAGGCGTCGGAGGCGGGGGAAGAGGTCACGACCCTCGGCCAGCTGGTCCATAACCCCGGGATCAAGGCTGACCTCGAATCGCGCGGCATACAGACCGCGGAGCTCGCCGATCAGGTCGAGGGCGGGACGCTCGTCGTCCGGGCGCACGGCGTGCCGCGCGAGGAGATGGAGACCCTGCGGGCCAAGGGCGAGCTCCAGCTCATTGACGCGACGTGCACGTGGGTCATCCAGAGCCAGAAGGCCGCCCGTGAGCTGGACGAGGCCGGCTACACCGTCTGCATCATCGGTCACGAGAACCATCCGGAGGTGAGGGGGGTCCGCTCGTACGCCGGCGAGAAGCACGTCGTCGTCGACGATATGGACCGATCCACCTGGGAGCGGGTGCCGAGGACGAAGAAGCTTGGCGTGCTCAGCCAGTCGACCATCCTGCCGTCCAAGCTCGAGGAGTTTGCCGCCTTCTGCCTGAAGCGCTGCCACGACCTGCGGGTGGTGAACACGGTTTGCCCGGTCACCCTGACCCGCCAGGACGACTCGGTCAAGCTGGCGGCGGAGGTCGATGCCATGATCGTGGTCGGCGGCAAGAACAGCAGCAACACCCGTGAGCTGGCCGTGAAGTGCGCGCAGGTCCTGCCGGACACGATCCATGTCGCGGACGCGGACGAATTGGAGACCGATTTCGCCGGCTGGCTGGCCGGCAAGGCCCG
>DATFEC010000023.1:0-5001 GCA_035251655.1 Candidatus Limnocylindria bacterium
TGGACGCCGCGGAGCGTGGACCTCGCCATTGCCGCAGTGCGGCCGGCCATCGCCCCACGGCGAGACGAGATGCGCGCCCGCATTGGCGACCTGGCCGGGCTGCCGACCGATGCCGTCACGGTCCGAGGCACGACGACGGACGGGCTGGGCTTTCCCGGCTCGGAGGGCATCGCCGCCTGGGCGGTGGCGATCGTCGAGCGCACCGCGTGACCGAATGGATCGGCGGCCGTCGGCCAGTGGCGGAGGCGCTCGCCGCCGGACGAGTCGCTCGGCGCCTCCTGATCGCACGTGGCCTCCGACCCAGCCCGGAGCTGAAAGCGATTCGTGCGGCCGCCGCTCGAGCATCGGCCAGAGAGGAAGTGATCGACCGAGATGAGCTCGGCCGCCTTGCCGGTTTCGACGGCCACCAGGGCCTCCTGCTCGAGGTCGAGCCACGGCGCTGGTCCGACCCCATGGAGATCCTCGCCGCCTCGGCTGCCGCGCATCGGCCGCCGTTCATTCTCGTCCTCGAGCAGCTGCAGGACCCGGTTAATCTCGGCGCGGTCCTCCGAACCGCGGAAGCAGCGGGCGTAGATGGCGTGATTTTTCCGGACCGAGGATCCGCACCGCTGAGCGCGGCGGCGGTCAAGTCCTCGGCGGGGGCGAGCGAGCACCTGCGCTTGGCGCCGGTCGGGAGCCTCGGCGCGACCCTCGCCGAACTTCAGGCCAGGGGCCTTCGACTGGTCGCGGCCGACCAGGATGCCCCGGCCTTGGCGTGGGATACCGATCTCGGCGGACCGCTCGCCGTCGTGGTGGGCGGCGAGGGCGCCGGACTGACTGGTGCGACCCGCCGCCGGTGTGACGTCCTCGTCCGCTTCCCGATGGCCGGCCAGGTGGCGAGCCTCAACGCCGCTGCCGCGGGCGCCCTGCTCCTGTTCGAGGTCGTTCGTCAGCGGGGGCTAGAATCGGCGACCTGAGGCCGACGTAGCTCAACGGCAGAGCAGCGGTTTTGTAAACCGCCGGTTGTGGGTTCGATTCCCTCCGTCGGCTCCACCATGTTGAGCGGCCGCAGGAGGCATCGGTATACTCCGCCTCCCACCGTGGGTAGGTTGAGCAGGTGGTGAGCTCCGCTGACTGTAGATCAGCCGTCTTTCGACTGTGGGGGTTCGATTCCCTCCCTGCCCACCAGCACCTCCACGAACGTCGCGCCGGCGACGCGGCGCACAGACGGTAGACTGTCGGCGCCCGGGCCCACGTAGCTCAGTTGGCAGAGCACATCCTTGGTAAGGATGAGGTCTCCGGTTCGAGCCCGGACGTGGGCTCCACGCACATCCTGGAGGCAACCAACGCGGTGCAACCCCACGTCGTCCTCCCGCTTCTGACATCGGCCCTGGCTGCGATCACGGCCCTCGCAGTGCTCGACCAGTGGTTCCGCAAGCGCCGCGCCTACCAGCTCGTGTGGGCACTCGGACTGGCGTGGTACATGGTCGCCGCTGGGGCCGAGGCGTTCGGCGGGGCGCGTGGGTGGAGCGAGCCGGTCTACCGGGCGTGGTACCTGTTCGGTGCGTTCGGAGTCGCCTCGTGGCTCGGCCTCGGCACGGTGTTCCTCCTGCGCAAGACGCGCTTCGGGTACCTCGTGGCAGCTGCGCTCCTGCTCAGCGGCGCGATCACCCTGGCGGGGGAGAGTCGCATCCCGTTCGTCGCGGCTGCGCTCGGTGCGACCGCCCTGGCCATCGCAACCTGGCGGCAGCGAGACCGCGTGGCGCCGGTGGCGGCCCTGCTGCTGGTCGGTGGATCTCTCGCAGCGGCGGTGCTGGTGTTCAGCGCGCCGTTGGCCGTGCCCGGATACGCGCTCAATCCGGAAACGCAGGTCGCGGTCGGGACCGCCTTCCCGGAGCAGGTCCGCATCCTCAGCCCGCTGTTCAACATCACGGGTGCCGTGGCGCTGGTCGGTGGGGCGCTCTACTCCGCGTACATCTTCATGCCCAAGACTCGCGTCCTGCGCGTCTCGTCAACGACCCCGGTCGTCGGGGCGGTCGGTCGCGGGCTGGCCGTGGTGGTCAACTTCATCGCTTCGATCCCGGCGGCGATCCGCGCGGGGCGGCGCGGGGAGCTCCATTCCCGCGTGCCGGCGACCCTGCTCATCGCCCTGGGCGGCATCTTCCCCAGCTTCACCAGCGGACTGACCCGGTTCGAGATCACCTGGGGCCACTACCTCGGGGAGCTGATCGGGGTAGCCCTCATCCTGGCCGGGTTCGTCATCAGCCTGGAGGTCTTCGGTGACCTCCGCGTTCCATTCACCCGGATCGTCCTCGTCCGCCGGCCACCAGCCGACGTCGTTGACACCCCTGCGCCCCCCGCCTAGAATCACGAGGCTTCCCCAGGTGACCGGCCCTGTTTCGGCGTGTCTGTCGGGAAGGCTTTCGAAGGACGTTAATTCGTGGCCAAGGCCGAGAACCGACCGGTCATCACTCTCGCGTGCACCGAGTGCAAGGAACGCAGCTACAGCACGCGAAAGAACAAGAGGAACGACCCCGGGCGGCTGGAGCTGAACAAGTTCTGCCCCCGCTGTCGGCACCACACCCTGCATCGTGAAACCAAGTAGCCGGAGGGGTGTAGCTCAACTGGTAGAGCACTGGTCTCCAAAACCAGCGGTTGTGGGTTCGAGTCCCGCCGCCCCTGCCAGCCCCGTCTCCCCATCCACACCCAGGAGCCGCCACCGATCGTGATCAGCAGGACCCGCACCTACGTCAGCGAGAGCTGGGCCGAGCTGCGCAAGGTCGCCTGGCCGACTCGGCGCACCGTTCTCAACCTGACCCTGATCGTGATCGCGGTCTCGGCGCTGGTGGGTGCCTACATCGCGATCCTCGACCTGATCCTGCTGTTCGGCATGGACCAGCTGCTGACTCCATGACGACTGGACCTGACCGATGACCGAAACGACCGAAACGACCGAAACCACCGAAGCGGCTGAGGCTGCCGAGCAGACCGAGACGGCTGAGAAGACCGAATCGGCTGAGCAGACCGATGTGGCCGAGCAGGCAGAAGGCGCGGAGGCGGAGACCGCGGACAGCCCTACCGTCGACATCCCGGTCGCCGAATCGACCGGCACCGAAGAAGCCCGCCAGGCCGCCCGCCTCTCCCGCGAGGCGCCGCAGCCGGACGACCCCGATGCGGCCGAGCGGACCACCAAGCAGTGGTACGTGATCCATACCTACTCCGGGTACGAGAACAAGGTGAAGACCAACCTCGAACACCGCATCGAGTCGATGGGTGTCGAGGACCAGATCTACCAGGTGCTCGTGCCGATGGAGGAGGAGATCGAGATCCGTAACGGCCAGCGGCAGACCGTCAACAAAAAGGTCTTCCCGGGCTACGTGCTGGTCGAGATGATCATGACGGACGAGTCGTGGTACGTCGTCCGCAACACGCCAGGCGTCACCAGCTTCGTCGGCTCGGGCAACCGGCCCACCCCGCTCCGCGAGAGCGAGGTCAAGGCGATCCTCAAGCAGATGGGCGTGGAAGCGCCCAAGTTCAAGGTCCAGTTCGCCAAGGGCCAGAGCGTGCGCGTCACCGACGGGCCGTTCGCCGAGTTCATCGGAACCGTGGACGAGGTCCACCCGGAACGGAACAAGGTTCGCGTCCTGGTCAGCATCTTCGGGCGCGAGACGCCCGTCGAGCTCGACTTCCTGCAGATCGAAAAGTTGTAGAGGGAGGGGCGCGACCCGCCCCGTTCGCACCTCGGAGGTACCCCGTGGCCAAGAAAGTACGCGCCATCCTCAGGGTCCAGGGCGAGGCCGGCAAGGCAACTGCCGCCGCTCCCGTTGGTCCGGCCCTGGGCCAGCACGGCATCAACATCCTCGAGTTCCTGAAGGCCTTCAACGAGCGGACCGCCAGCATGTCGGGATACACCGTGGCGGCCGAGATCACCGTCTACGAGGATCGGTCCTTCACCTTCACCACCATGGCGCCGCTGGCGGCCGCGCTGCTGAAGAGGGCGGCCGGGGTGGAGAGCGGGTCGGCCCAGCCGAACCGGGAGACGGTCGGATCGGTCAGCCAGGCCCAGCTCCGCGAGCTGGCGGAAATGAAGATGGCCGACCTGAACGCCAACAGTACCGAGCAGGCAATGAAGATCATCGCCGGCACGGCCCGCAGCATGGGCATCGAGGTGCGCGACTGATGCCAGCCCACGGGAAGAAGTACCGCGCCGCGGCCGCTCTCCTCGAGGCCGGCCGCCGATACCCGATCGAGGAGGCGTGCGAGCTGCTGCCGAAGGTGTCGACCGCGAAGTTCGATGCCACGGTGGAGGCCCACCTCCGACTCGGCATCGACCCCCGCCATGCGGATCAGCTCGTCCGCGGGACCGTCGTCTTGCCACACGGCACCGGGCGTTCGACGCGGGTCATCGTGTTCGCCCAGGGCGAGAAGGCGGCCGAGGCGCTGCGTGCTGGCGCCGACGAGGTCGGTGGCGAGGACCTGGTCAAGAAGATCGATGACGGCTGGTTCGAGTTCGAAGTGGCCGTGGCCACGCCGGACATGATGGGAGTCGTCGGTCGGCTCGGAAAGAAGCTCGGGCCCCGCGGCCTGATGCCGAACCCCAAAGCCGGGACCGTGACGTTCGACATCGAGCGGGCGGTCGGGGAGGTGAAGTCCGGCCGCATCGAGTTCAAGGTCGACCGGGCGGGTATCGTCCACGCCCCGGTGGGCCGGGCCTCGTTCTCGCCGGACCAGCTCCAGGCGAACGTCGCAACGCTCGTCGATGCCATCAACCGGGCCAAGCCGTCCGGGGCCAAGGGGACGTACTTGCGGACTTTGACGCTAGCCCCCACCATGGGCCCCGGCGTCGCGGTCGACATCCCGTCGGCCTTGGCCGCCGCCCAGGCCTGAGCGATCCCCACGCGGGCACGCCCGGTTCCACAACCGCATAGCCCAAGACAGCGATGTGACCCGGGTTTCGGCCCGGGCTAATCACCGGCCGGTGGCGACACCGTCCGGGGCACGCCGAGGCAGGACGCTCCGCCC
>DATFEC010000018.1:0-8476 GCA_035251655.1 Candidatus Limnocylindria bacterium
GACGGTGGCCCCGAGGCCGCGGCGCGCATGCGCGAGGTCAACGAGGCGTGGGAGGTGCTTTCGTCGCCGCAGCGGCGGGCCGCGTGGGATCTCGAGCACCCATGGAGCGGCACGGCCGCGGCGATGAGCCACTGGCGAGGCGGCCGCCAGCCGATCGAGACCGGCTCATCAGTCCGTGCCCAGGTATCGACGCCGTGGCGCACCGCGTCAGGCGACCCGCGCAGCGCGCGGCGCGGCCGGCTCCGAGTCGAACCGCGACCTCCGCGGGTCGAAGCTCCGCCGAAGACATTCTTGGAAACTGGGTGGGCCGCGGTCGTGGTCGGGGCGGTCAGCCTCGCGATCCTCACCGCCGCCATCGTGGCGGGAAAACTGATCGGGGCCTAGGGGTCACGCGGCTCGGCGCGGGGACGCGGCGGCGCGGAGGAAGAAGGCCAGGACCAACAGGCCGAGGCCAGCCATGGCCAGCGCGAGCCAACCGGTCCCACCGGTGCTCTCCGCCTCGAGGTCCTCACCGCGGGTCGTCGGCTCCCCATCGCTCCCCGCGTCATCCTCGCCCGCGCCTTCTGGCCCCGCGGGCGTCGGGCCCATGACGCCGACACCCCCACCGCCGTCGGTCTCCAAGCCGGCGGGCGACTCCCGGACGGTGGGCGGCGCGGCGCCGCCGTCAGTCGTGATCTCCGGATCACCACCCTGCTGCGCCGGCGCCGCGGCGGGCATGAAGTTGAACAGCCGCTGGGCGTCGGCAGGACCGAGGGCCCCGGTGACTCCGACGCCTCCGACGAGCAGGAGCACCATGCCGGCTGCCGCCACCGGAGCGAACGCTCGGCGGAAGGCGATACGCCAGCCGGACGGCGCAGGAGATGCAACCGGCGGCAGGTACTGCAGGGGCCGGGACGGCGCGAGGTCCGGAAGCTTTGCGAGGGCGATGCGCATGGCACCCATCTCCCGCACCCGGGGCCCGCACGACGCGCAGCTCGCGACGTGCTCCGTCAGACCACGGTCGGCCATGGCATCGGCGTCGTCGCCGGCCAGGGCCGCCAGGCGCTCCGGATCGGGATGCGCAGCGTGGATCATGGTCATCGGTCAGACGCCCTCAGCCTTCGAAGAGTTCCCGCTCGTCGGCGAGCAGCTCGCGCAGTCGGAGACGGCCGCGATGGATCCGCGACTTTACCGTGCCGATCGGCGAATGAATGACCACCGACACCTCGTGGTAGTCCATGCCATACACGTCGCACAGGACGACGGCGGTGCGCTGCTCTTCCGGCAGGAGTCGGAGCGCGGCATCCAGCGCGCGATAGAGCTCGGAGCGCGCCGATTCGGCGACCGGATTCACCCCGAACGGGTCGGGAAGGTCGGCCTCGCCCGCCTCCGGATCCGGCAGCGTCGTCGTCGGCCGGCGCTGGGAGCGGCGAAGGATGTCGTATGCGGCGTTGGCGGTGATCCGCATCAGCCACGAGCGGAACGCCCCGCCCCGATAGGACCCGAGGTGGTCGTACGCGTGGATGAAGGCATCCTGCGTGGCGTCCGCTGCGAGGTCGCGATCTCCCAGCAGGCGCCAGGCGAGGCCATAGCAGGCACCCTGGTAGTGCTCCATCAGGCGGGCGAACGCCGAACGGTCCCCGGACACGGCGGCGGCCACGACCGCGGGCTCGTCGGCTAACGGGCCGGTCCGCGTGGCCGGGCGGCTCGGGTCGGGGTCCGACATCGGCTTCCTATAATCACACCCCTACTCGGCCGGAGTGGCGGAACAGGCAGACGCGTCGGTCTCAAACACCGATGAGGGAGACCTCGTGTGAGTTCAAATCTCACCTCCGGCACCACGATCGGTTGCCCACCCCGATACGCGGGCCGGCTCTATTCAGTCGGTGGCGACACCTAAGCCGGTGGCTGAGGCCCCTGGCGTCGAGCGCGGATTGCCATCACCGCTCCGACTCCGACGAGAACGAATCCAAAGACGGAAATGAGAATGGTGGTGTTCCACGTAGCCCCGCCTACCACGAGGCCAAGGACGACGAGGGCGACGCCGACCGTCACCATCACCCATCCCATCGAGCCGTATTGAACCATCGGATTCCTCCCTTTCTTTTCGTCCCGCTTGGGACAGCCCGCGACAGCCGTACCCCTAGCTGGTCAACGGAGGGGTCGCATCGTGGCCCAGTGCGGCGGTCTTGAAAATAGGACCAATTCGGGGGGCCGCTCGGACCGCACGAGACGCGAAATCGCAACGTTGGCGGTCGCCCGTCGTTCGAAAGCAGCCGATCAGCGCGATTCGTGCTGAAATGGGACCAGGCGAACGCCGGCGGACGCGGGTGGGACTCAAACACCGATGGGAGCACTCTCGTATGGGTCCGGGCCCTCTCCTTCGGCACCACCCCCCATCCGAGGAGCTCACCGATGCGCGTCTCCGTCAGTCCGGAGCAGATCAAGTCCGCGTTCGAGGCCGTAAAAGACGATCCGTCGTTCGACGAGAGCCGCGGCCTCTGGGAGCGGGGCCGACCACCGGTCGAGATGATCCAGGCTATGTGCCTGCGGCCGGAGATCCTCGGCGCCTTCGCTGGCTTCGGAAATGCGGTCTACCCTGGCGGCCTCCTCGAGCGGCGCGTGAAGGAGCTCGTGATCATCGCCGCCTCCCAGGCGAACGAGTGCCAGTTCTGCACTCGCTCGCACGTCGACCTCGTCGCCATCTCGGAGATCCTCGAGGAGCCGCTGGTCGTCATCGAGCAGCCCGATTCTTTGGCGCCCAGGGAACGGATCGCCGTCGAATACACCCGCGCCGCAATGGCCGATTCGAACACCATTTCGGAACCCTTGGCAGAGGAACTGCATGAGCACTTCACCGATCCAGAGATCGTCGAGCTCTCGTTCCTGATCGGCTACATCACCATGCTGAACCTGTTCAACAACCTGCTGGGCGTGCGCTATCACGGCGATTACGCCATTCTCGCGGCCGCCACCTGATCACTCGCAATCTCCTACCCTGCGGGCGTTGAAGGCGACCGAAACCGATCGCAAATACCGATGAGCACACCGGCGTGGGCAGTCGAGCTGACGGCCTTGGTCTGCGCCGATTCCGGCATCGCTCCCCCTCGGCTCCGTTGGCGGCAGTGGTCAGGTGACCATTCGAGCGGGTTGACCCGGCGCGACCAGGGCACGGTCTCGGTGCGGGCCGGGACCGACACGGTGGACCAGCGGCTCACGCTACTCCACGAGCTCGCTCATTGGCTTTCGCCGGCGCCGCGGCGGGCGCGACGCCGCCGCGCCGAGCACCACGGGCGCGCGTTCTACCTCGTGGCCTTCGACCTCTATGACCGATATGGCATTTCGAGCGCGCACGCCCTTCGACTCGAGTCAGGCCGCTACCGGAGCTCACTGCGGCACGCCGCCGCCATCGGCGTCCCCGGCGCACAGGCGGCCCTCGCGGAGCACCGGGCCCGCATTCGGGCTCGGCCACGCCGGAGTTGGACCGTACTCGTTGCCGAGCACACGGTCCGCCTCGAGCGCACCGGACGCTGGCACGTGTGCGCGACCTGCGGTCAGCGAGTCGTCGGGATCACACTCGCCCGGATCCGGCGCGGCCACCGACCGGTGCGCCACACGATCATGACCAGTCGCGTCTAAACGGCAACGCCCAGTTGCTCGCGGGCCAATGCCGCGGCCTCGCCGAGACGCGCCACCGCGTCGGGCGTGCGCGGGAAGACGTGCGTGATCAGGTGGGAGATGCCCAGCTCGGCGTAGCCGGCCAGGGCGTCGGCAATCGCTGACGTCGTTCCGCGGATGGCGTCTTTCGGCGCGTCGTCATCGGCACCTTCGTAGACGACGAAGATGCCGGCGGTCAGCGTCAGTGTCGACGGATCGCGACCAGCCGCCTCCAGGGCACCGCCAACGTCGGCCAGGCGGGTGCGCAGATCATCGGCCTGATCGGGGAATCCGTACCAGGCGCCGTTCCACTGCGCGGCGTGCTCCGCGACGATACGCAGCATGCGCGGGCGTTTGCCGGCGATCAGGATTGGCGGTCCCCCTTCGCGAACGGGTCGGGGGAGCAGCTCCGCGTTGAGCGCGTCATACCAGCGGCCCTCGAACGACACGGACTCCCCCCGCAGCAGCGGCGCGATGATGCGAATGCCCTCCTCGAATCGACCGACGCGGTGATCGAAGGGATAGCCAAACGCGTCGAACTCTGGCTCGTGCCAGCCGCACCCAAGGCCCAGGATGAGCCGGCCACCGCTCACCTCGTCCAGCTCAGCAGCCATCTTGGCCGTCAGCGCCGGGTTGCGGAACGGTAACGCGAGGACCAACGGACCGATCTCGACTCTCGATGTGACTGCAGCGACCGCCGTCAGGACGGTCCAGCATTCGTGGATCCCGGCGGTCTCGCCCTCGTCGCGAAAGATGAGGTGATCGGCGCCCCACACGGAGTCCAGCCCTCCGTCCTCGGCGGCCATCGCCATCGCCTTCAACTCCGCGAAACCGCCGGTCGCTGTCGCGGCCAGGGGCAGCATGAGGCCGATATTCATCGGCTGATCCTAATGGCACCGCAGCGAGGCATCGCCGGAGGTACTCGGGAACGGCGAAGATCGGGCTAGGTGGCCCGACTCGTCGGCCGCAGTAGCGTGGCGTCGTGCGCACCTCGATGGCGCCCGTAGCGGACGCCGCCGATGCGCAGGACCTGCAGCCAATACGTCTCTACCTGGCCGAAATGGTCCTGGTCGCATCGGTCAGTCCCGGCGAAGAGCGGATGACCGACATCCTGAATCACGGCGGTGAGCTGCGCGTTCTGCCGGCCGGGGCACAGGCATGGGATCCGGACAACTGGGTCAACGTCCAGATCGACGAGGCGCAGCTCATCGTGCCGCCCCGGCATGTCAGCCCGTCGCATAAGCGCCAGCAGCGCTACCGCCACCCCGTACGCCTTCGAGTCGGCGACTGGGACGTTCAGGGCACGGCGCATCTCAAGCCCGGTGCAGAGCAGGATGCGGTCCTCCTGTCAGTCCAGCCCTTCCTGCCACTGACCGATGTGACCATGGCGTCCACCGAGCACCCGTGGCCGGAGACGTACGAGGTGGTCATCGTGAACCTGCGGCACGCGGAGTTCGTGGTCGACTGACCCACCGCTTGCGCTCGGGCGCTCGCGTCGATAGCCTTACCGGCCGAAATTCCACTCTCGTCGCTGCTGCCTGTCCATCGAGGAGATTTCGTGTCCACCCGTACCTCTCTGCGCCGCGGTGCCGCTCTTCCGGCCGCGACCCTCCTGCTCCTGCTCGCCCTGGCGCCGGCCATCGCCGGCGGCGGACTCGTGCTGAGCACACCATTCCCGGCCGTCTCGGTCGCCCCCGGCACCGACGTCCGATTCGACATCACCATCAGCGCTGCGGCGAACACGCGCGTCGCGCTCAGCGTGTCCGGCACGCCCGATGGGTGGACCTCCACCCTCCGCGGCGGCGGATTCGTGGTCGACGCGGTGCAGACCGATGCCGACGGTGCGGCAACCGTCGAGCTGGCCGTTGCCGTGCCCGCCGACGCGACGGCGGGGACCTCCCGGATCACCGTCGCCGGGTCGGGTGGCGGCTCGGCGAGTCTTCCCCTGGACATTCGGGTCAGCGACGAGGCCGCGGGGGCCGTGACCCTCGACACCGACTTCCCGTCGCTGCGGGGCGCGGCCGGCACGACGTTCACCTTCAACCTCACCCTGAGCAATGACACCGCCGAAGACCAGACGTTCGCCGTGACAGCCATCGGCCCGGATGGCTGGGACGTCAACGCGACGCTGACCGGGCAGGCCCAGGCGGCGAGCGCGGTGGTGGAGGCCGGCGGCACGTCAGGGATCACCGTCAGCGCGGCCTCGCCCGAGACGGTCGAGGCCGGGACCTATCCCATCCAGGTGCGAGCCACGGTCGGCGAACAGACGATCGACGGCGAGCTCAGCGTCGAGATCACCGGCACAAACCAGCTGACCCTGACCACGCCCGACGGGTCGCTCAGCAACCGGGGGTCGTCCGGCGGGACGATCACCCAGCAGCTGGTCCTCGTGAACGACGGGACCGCCGACCTGTCCGACGTCCAGATCACGGCCACGACACCGCGCGACTGGACCGTGACCTACGACCCGGCCGACACGCTGGCCACCCTGGCTGCCGGGGAGTCGGCCACTGTCACCGCCTCGATCGTTCCCTCGAACGACGCGGTGGCCGGTGACTACGTCGTGACCTTCTCGGCCACCGGCGGGGACGTGTCGGACGAGATCGAGATCCGGGTCACGATCGAGACGTCGCCGCTGTGGGGCTTCGTCGGCATCGGTCTGATCGTTGCCGTCCTCGCCGGCCTCTGGTGGGTCTTCCGGACCTACGGCCGCCGGTGACGGACATCGCCGAACGGCCCGCCCCGATCGTCACCCGCGGGCTGACCAAGCGGTACGGCGAGCTGACCGCTGTCGATGGCCTCGACCTCGAGGTTCGGCCCGGAGAGATCTTCGGACTGCTCGGCCAGAACGGGGCTGGCAAGACGACGACGATCCTCATGCTGCTGGGCCTCAGCGAGCCAAGCGACGGCAGCGCCCGGGTGCTGGGCTTCGATCCAGCCCATGAAGCGCTGCAGGTCAAGCGGCGGGTCGGCTACCTGCCCGACAGCGTCGGCTTCTACGACGACCTCACCGGCCGCGAGAACCTCCGCTACACGGCTCGGTTGAACGGACTGCGCGGCGAGGATGCCGAGCACCGGATCCAGCAGGTCACCGAGTCGGTGGAGCTGACTGAACGGATCGACACCCCCACCGGCACCTACTCGCGCGGCATGCTCCAGCGGCTCGGGATCGCGGACGCCCTCGTGAAGGAGCCGGAGATCCTCATCCTCGACGAGCCAACGACGGCCATCGACCCGATCGGGGTCGTCGGCATCCTTGGGCTCCTCCGCAACCTCGTCGAGGAACACGGCGTGACCATCCTGCTGTCCAGCCACCTGCTGGTCCAGGTCCAGTCGGTCTGTGACCGGGTCGGGATCTTCGCCGCCGGCCGGCTCATCGGCCTGGGAACGGTCCCGGAGCTCGCCTCCGAGTACGGTGCCGACCAGGCCCGGGTGGAGGTCTCATTCGAGGGCGCCGGCGGACCAGCCATCGAGCGGATCAGGACGACCCTGGGGAAGATTCCCCACGTGACGTCCGTTGAGTCGGGAGCCGGTCCGGACGAGCCGTGGGTCCTCGCCGTCGAGCCGGCATCGGCCGACCGCGAAGTCCGCGAGGCGGTGCTCGGGGCGGCGGCGAGCGACCAGCTCGGCCTGACCGCCATCCGCTCGGTCAACGCGTCGCTCGACGAGATCTACCGGCGCGCCCTCCAGACCTCCGGGCTGGCCGCATGACCAGCGCCGAGACCACCTCCAGCCCGGTCTCCAGCGAGCCGATCTCCATCCCGCCCAGCTCCGGCTGGCTGGTCGTGGCCGGCAAGGAGTTCGCCGATCAACTGCTCAGCCTCCGCTTCATCGTCCTGTTCGTGATCCTCGGCATGGCGGCCGCGCTGCCGCTCTTCATCGCCGCCGAGCAGATCCGCAGCCTGGCCGAGGATGTGAGCGGCCTCCAGGCGGTCTTCATCGCGATGTTCATCATCGGTCCGCCCGACTTCGCGATCTTCGGGCTCGACTTCACCGTGGCCGCCTTCGTCGGGCTGACGGCGCCACTGCTGGGGATCGCGTTCGCCTTCGACGCGGTCAATGGCGAGCGAGCGCAGGGCACCCTCCCGCGCCTCGTGTCGCAGCCCATCCATCGCGACGCGGTGATCAACGGCAAGTTCGGCGCGGCCCTGGTGACGATCTCGCTGGTGCTGATCTCCGTCGTGCTGATGATCGGTGGTTTCGGGCTGCTTCGGCTGGGCGTGGTACCGACCGGATCCGAGCTGCTCCGCCTGATCGCGTGGGTGGCCCTCACGCTGGTCTACGTCGCGATGTGGCTGGCATTCGGGACGCTGCTGTCGGTCATATTCAAGCGCGCCGCGACCGCCGCGCTGGTGGGCTTTGGCGTGTGGCTGCTGGTTGCCCTGTTCGGGCGCTTTCTGCTGAACTTGGCCCTGGCGATCGTGGTCCCCATCGATACGACCCTTCCCGCCGCCGAGCAGCTGGCCTCGTACCAATGGCACGCCCTCCTGAACCGCCTCCTGCCGCCGACCCTCTACAACGAGGCGTCGACGGTCCTGCTCAACCCCTCCGTCACCCAGACCTCGGTCCCCGCCACGCTCGGCGAGCTCGACCAGGCGCAGCAGCAGATCCCGACCCTTTTGTCCCTGGACCAGAGCCTGCTGCTCGTCTGGCCCCACGTCGTGGTGCTCGTGGCCATCACCGTGGCCTGCTTCGCGTACGCCTACATCCGCTTCATGCGGGAGGAGGTCCGGGCCTAGCCGAGCTCCGTGCTAGGCTCCCCGCCGATGGCCGAGGGCTCGGTGGAGTGCGCGAACTGCGGCCGCGCCAACCCGGCGTGGGCCACGGTCTGCCGTTCCTG
>DATFEC010000184.1:0-3114 GCA_035251655.1 Candidatus Limnocylindria bacterium
TCGACCTCGGGCTCCGACGTGACGTCGGCCGCGGCCTCTTCCGACGCTGCGCCCGCGTCCGCGGCAGGCTCGGCGACAGCATCGACCACCGGCTCCGGGGCAGGCTTCGGGGCCTCGGCGGCCGCCTGCTCGGCTTGTGCCTTGGCGGCGGCCTTCTTCGCGCTGCGCGCCTGCGCGCGAGCCTCGTCCTTCGCGCCCGCTGGACGCGGTCCTTCCGTGGCGACCTTCATCAGGCGCTGCACCGCATCCGAGGGCCGAGCGCCATGAGACATCCAGAAAGTGATCCGCTCGTCGTCGAGCTTCAGCGTGATCGGATCGGTCAGTGGGTTGTAGTAGCCCAGGATCTCCAGGGCGCGACCGTCCCGCGAGCGGCGACTGTCGATGGCGATGACGCGATAGGCAGGGCGCCGAGTAGCGCCCACTCGCGTCAGCCGGATATGTACGGCCACGTGGTGATTCCTTCCGTCAACGGGATGAAACGACGCTCCGGCGGGCTGCCATGAGGGGCTGACGTAGGGCCGAGCGCCGCCACAGGATACCGCCTCGGGGCGGGGCTGGCGACTACCGGCGCGGGAGCGGCGGCAGGGATCCGTGACGGCCGCCGGTCCGACCGGTCGCACCGCTCAGCTGTCGAACGAGCTTCTGCATCTCCTCGAACTGCCGCAGAAGACGGTTGACGTCGGCGACGGTCGTGCCGCTGCCAGCCGCGATCCGCCGCCGCCGGCTGGCCTTGATGACGTGCGGATCGCGCCGCTCGGCGGGCGTCATCGAGTCGATGATCGCCTCGACCCGCTTCAGCTCTCCGTCTTCGACCGCGTCCTGTGCGGCACCGGCCAGGTTGGACGCGCCGGGCACCATCTGGAGGACCTGGCCGATGGGCCCCATCTTCTTGACCTGCTGGAGCTGGGCCTTGAAATCCTCGAGCGTGAAGCGGGCCTCCATGAGTCGCTGGGCGGCCCGCTCTGCTTCGTCGCGGTCGATCCGCTCCTCCGCCCGTTCGACCAGGGTCACGATGTCCCCCATCCCCAGGATTCGCTGCGCCATGCGGTCGGGATGAAAGACCTCGAGGGCGTCAACCGCCTCCCCGGTTCCGACGTAGGCGACGGGAAGGCCGGTCACGCTCCGGATGCTCAACGCCGCTCCACCGCGGGCGTCGCCGTCGAGCTTGGTCAGAACCAGGGCGGTGAGTGGCAGCCGCTCGAGGAACGTTTCCGCGACCCGAACTGCCTCCTGGCCGGTCATCGCGTCGACCACCAGGAGGATCTCGCTCGGTTTCGTCGCCGACGCAATCTCCTCCAGCTCGGACATCATGGGGCCGTCGACGTGCTGGCGGCCGGCCGTGTCCACGATGACCACGTCCGTGTCGCGGGTGCCCGCTTCACGAAGCGCCCCTGTGACGATGTCGAGCGGCGCCGTGCCGGCGGAGGCGGTTCGCACCGGCACCCCGACCTGCTCGCCGAGGCGTACCAGCTGCTCGACGGCTGCCGGGCGGTACACGTCCGCGGCGACCAGCTGCGGGTGGCGGCCGTCACGCGCGAGGCGGCGCGCAAGCTTGGCGGCGGAGGTCGTCTTGCCCGACCCCTGGAGGCCGACCATCAGGATGACCGTCGGGTCCGCAGCATCCAGGCGAAGGGCATAACGCTCGTGGCCGAGGATCTCCACCAGCTCGTCGTGCACCAGCTTCACGACCTGGTGGCCGGGTCGCACGCCGTCGAGGACCGCGGTCCCGAGCGCCCGTTCGCGGACATGAGCCACGAACGACTTCACGACCCGGAAGTTGACGTCTGCCTCGAGCAGCGCCAGCCGGACCTCGCGCAGCGCAGCGTCGAGATCGGCCTCGGTCAGCTTGGCTTGGCCGCGGAGGCGGGTGGCGATGTCCTGCAGACGGGTGGAGAGGCGGTCGAACATGGCTGAGGGTCCGTTCAGGCGGCGAGGAGCCACTCAAGGTACGCGTCAGCATCGAACGGCGCCAGCGTGTCCAACTCCTCGCCGAAAGCGGTGAACAGGATCGGGATGCCATACCGATCCGCGATCGCCACCGCCACGCCGCCCTTGGCCGTCCCGTCCAGCTTCGCCAGCGCGATCCCGGTGACCCCCGCCTCGACCAGGAATGTTTCCGCCTGGGACAGGCCGTTCTGCCCGGTCGTCGCATCGAGGACCAGCAGGACGTGCCTCGGCTGCCCCGGCAGCTGACCGGAGATGACCCGCCGGATCTTCGCGAGCTCGGCCATCAGGTCGCGCGAGGTCTGGAGGCGGCCGGCCGTGTCCACGATCACGGCATCCACGCCACGGGCGACCGCAGCGGCCGCGGCATCGTACGCCACGGCCGCGGGATCCGCGCCGGCACGCTGGGCAACGACGCTCACTCCCAGGCGGTCACCCCACAGCCGCAGCTGCTCGATCGCGCCGGGCCGATAGGTGTCGGCTGCCGCCAGCAGGACGCTGCGCCCCTCGGCGCGCAGCCGGGCGGCGAGCTTGGCGGCGGTCGTCGTCTTGCCACTGCCGTTCACCCCGACCATGAGCACCACCGCCGGTGCCTCTCCCAGCTCGAAGCGGGCGGCTGGCGCCCTCACCAGGCGCTCGCGGAGCACCGCGGTGATCGCATCGGTCCCGGAGACCCCCGCCCCAACCTGACGCCGGGCGGTTTCCACCACCTCGGCTGCGAGCAGCGGCCCGAGATCAGCCGCGACGAGCGCTTCCTCGGCGGCCTCCCAGGCGGCGTCGTCCATCCCGCGCTCGAGCCCCAGCGCGGCGCGCAGCCGTGACCCGAGTCCCCCTCCCGATGGCGGTCGCGCCAGCATCGGTCAGGCGGGGACCTCGACCGGAAGATCCGCCAGGCGGAGGGACAACACCCGGCTGACCGCGGCATCGGTCATGGTCACGCCGTAGATCGTGTCGGCCGTCTCGATCGTCGCTCGGTTGTGGGTGATGACCACGAAGTCGATGGTCTGTGCCAGGCGACGGAGGGCATCGGCGAAGCGGCCGATGTTCGCTTCGTCGAGCGCGGCGTCCACTTCGTCGAGGACGCAGAACGGGACCGGGTTCACGGTCAGCATGGCGAACAGGAGCGCGACCCCGGCGAGCGCCCGCTCCCCGCCCGACAGCATCGCCAAC
>DATFEC010000085.1:0-2925 GCA_035251655.1 Candidatus Limnocylindria bacterium
GCGGCGTGACCCGTTCCATCGGTTGGTCATCGCCAAGACCTACAACGCGATCGTCTCGGTCCTGTTCGGGCTGCGAGTGCGCGACATCGACTGCGCGATGAAGGTGTTCCGGCGCGAGGTGTTCGACGGGCTGCGACTCGACGCCGAGGGGCCGTTCCTGTCAGCCGAGCTGCTCATCAAGCTCAACGCCCGTGGGGTGAAGATGGACCAGGTGGGGGTGACCCACTATCCGCGCCTGGCCGGCGAGAACACCGGCGCCAGCTTCCGCAAGATCCTGCGTACGTTCCGCGACATCTTCAAGCTGCGCTGGAAGCTGTGGACCGACCGGGAGCGCACGCTGGGGCCGCGACCCCGGGCCTGACGCAGTCGCTATTCGGCCGGGGGTCGTCCCTCGGTCGGGCCCAGATCGACGTCGAGCGAGTTCACGAAGTCGCGGAACACTGCCAGCTTCTCGTCGTCCGCGCCCAGCTCCCCGTTCGACTCCGGTTCGACGCCAGCCTCGTCGAGGACCCGCTCGTCGACGTAGATCGTCGACCCGGTCCGGATCGCGACCGCGATCGCGTCCGACGTCCGCGAGTCGATCTCCGTCTCCCCGCCCTCCGCGGTCTCGAGGTACAGCCGGGCGTGGAACGTGCCGTCGCTGACGTGGGTGACGACCACCCGGCTGAGGTTGCCGTGGACGGCTCCCAGCACGGACACGAGCAGGTCGTGGGTCAGCGGCCGCTCGGCGCTGATCCCCTGGAGGCGCATGGCGATGGCGTTCGCCTCCGATGGACCGATCCAGATGGGGAGATATCGGTCCCGCTCGGTCTCCTTGAGGATGACCACGTGCTGGCTGCTGAGAACGTGGACGCGCACGCTCTCAACGACCATTTCGATGAGCTGGGTCACGTGACCGATTCTAGTGTCTGCTACTCGAGGACGACGCGGACCACCCGATCAGGCGTCAGCAGGTAGGCGGCCGGCGGGCCGTCGGCGGCGGAGAGGACCTCCATGCCGAGAACCTCGTCGAGGAGGCCCGCGGCATCTCCTCGGCGCGGGGCCATCCACTGCCGGATGAAGGCACCATCCGCGCGCTGGAAGGCGACGATTCGGGCGTTGGCCGCGTCGTAGACGAAGAACTGCTCGCGGTCGGCGACGGTCGCCGCGTCGAACAGGGTGTAGTCGAGCGCGTCGCGGACCGCGGCGTCCGGCGGACGGTCCAGCGAGAACTCCGCCTGCGGCACCGGTGTCCCGAAGTTCACCCGGGTGACGGTCGCGCGATGGAGGAGCCACAGGTTCGCGTCCGCGCGGAGGTCCCGGGCCGCCGCCGGGTCGAGGTCCGGCTCGCCGCTGAGGAACGATTCCGGAGCGGCGGGGAAGGTGACCGGGATGACCGGAGGCGGCGTCCACTTCCACACATCCCCGCTGCCGTCGTCGACCGCGTACAGGTTGAAGATCTCCAGGGGCGGGAGGTGCTGGAGCGCGGTGAGGAGCGTGCTGTCGGGATGGAGCGCCTCGGCGCCGCCGAGCGGCATCCGGCGCATGACCTGCTCCACGAGGTCGGACCGCCAGGCCTGGCGCTCGCGGTCGACGATCACGACGTCGGTGGCTGCGGTCGCGATCAGCCAGGGGTCGCCGGCCACGGCCCCGTCGATGGTCTGTCCGGCGCGGTAGACCGATATCGCCACTCCGCTGAGCGGGTCGATCCGCAGGATGCGGCCGCGACCGGACTCGAGCACCCACAGGGAGCCGTCTGAGGCGGCCACCATCCGTTCGGGATCGACGCCGGTGAAGGCCGTCGCGAGGTCGACCACGGTGGCCAACTCCCGGATGCGTGAAACCGCGTACAGCGCGTCGAGGCTCCCGTCGAGGCGGATGCGGAGCGGCTCGAGAGCCTCCACCGTCACACCTGCCGCCTCCGCTCGGTCGAGCGCCGTATCGGCGTCGGAGAGCAGGTCCCGGGCACGGTCGGGGTCGCGCTCGACCAGGTCCAGGCCGTCGATCCGGGTCTCGACGTCTGCCAGGATGGCCTCGCCCTCCGCGATCGCCTCGCGCGCGACGGCCAGTCGAGGAATCGCCTGCGTCGGGTCGACCGACGGGTAGCTCGCCACCGTCACTCCTGCCGCCAGCAGCCCGGCCACGGCCAGCATCCCAAGCGCGCCGAGCCGGCGCCGACGGCGGGCCTCGACCGCCTCGGTGGGCACGACGCGGCGGGGGTAGTCCACTCGGCGATGCGGCATGAGGGCCGCGAGCTGGCCGATCCACAGCTCGACCGAGCTGCCGAGACGGGATTGTGCGTGGTCCACCGCTCGGTCGGCGCGCCGCAGCGCCCCGCCGACCGCATCGGCGCCGGGGACGGGGCTGCGGTCGGGCAGCCCGGCCAGCGGATCGGCGGGGCGCACGGGTTCCAGCCGGTGGGTGGTGGCGGTGAGCGGGATGACGTTCAGCTCGAGGACGATCAGGCCGTCCGAGCCGGTCCCGCCCCTTTCGAGGAAGAGATGGTGGAGGTGCCGCGCGGCAGGCCCCGGGCGCAGGGTCAACAGCGCCAGGCGCGTGTCCTCTGCCCCCACGATCTCGGCGAGGTTGCGGCTGACCAGGGCGACCCGGTCACCACCGCCCAGCTCTCCGGACCAGGTCACCGGTTCGATCTCGAGCACCTCACCGAGCGAATCGGCCACGCGCCGGCCGGAGTCAGGCTCGTCGTCGGCCAGGTGCGGGGGCGGCAGCTCGAAGATCCGCTCGCCTCGGACGATGATCGCCCCCGCCGGTCCGATCTTCGCCACGTGCAGCTCGGCGGCCCGGATGGCGGCCCCGACCACGCTGATCTCGGCGCCCCGGCCCAGGCCGGCGCGGCCGCGGCCGTGGAACAGGCGCCGGTTGGCTTGCGCGAGCGCCCGGGCGAGGGTGTCCGCGGGGCCGGCCGAGAGGTCGTAGTAGTAGTCG
>DATFEC010000239.1:0-8790 GCA_035251655.1 Candidatus Limnocylindria bacterium
CCACACCGCGTCGGACAGAACGGTGCGCAGCCGCCCCTTCTCGAGCTCGTAGATCGCGGCCGCGCTCGTCCCGCCGGGCGATGTCACCGCGTTCCGCAGCTGCGCCGGGTGGAGGTTGGAGGCAGCTGCGTATTCGCTGGACCCGACCAGCGTCTCGGCCACCAGGTCGTGCGCGAGGTCGCGAGGGAAGCCAAGGTGGACACCGGCGTCGACGAGCGCCTCCATGACCGCAAACACGTAGGTCGGTCCCGTGCCTGACAGAGCAGTGGCCATGGCCACGAAGTCTTCGTCATCGACCTGTCGCTCGTCACCCAGTGCCCGCAGGACGGCCCGCGCCCGATCCCGCTGAGAGGCGTTGCACGCGGGTGACGCGGTCCACACCGCGATTCCCTTGCGGATCTGCGCCGGCGTGTTGGGCATGGCGCGGACCACCGCCGCATGGCGGAGCCCGATACTGAGGGTCTTCAGCGTCGCGCCGGCCACGATGGAGAGCACGACCTGGCCATCGGTGAGGGCTGGCCCAAGCTCGCGCATCACGCTCCGCAGCATCTGCGGCTTGACCGCCAGGACCACGGTGTCCGCGTCCGCGACCGCTTCGCGATTGCGGGCCACGACCGAGATGCCATGCTGAGCGCTGAGCGCCGCTCGTCGCTCGCGGCGCGGATGGGAGGCGACGAGGTCCGCCGGACGCACCGCTTTGTCCGCGAGCAGCCCGGTGATCATGGCCTCGGCCATCACGCCGGCCCCCACGATCCCGACCTTCATCGCCCGCCGGTCGGTCATCTGTCGCCCTCGGGCCCGGTCCCCTGGACGGCGCGCTCGGTGCCGCGGAGCTCGCGCGCCGCGGCCAGCTCGTCCTCGGGTGCGGCGCAGCGCTCGAGGAGGCCGACGGCAATGGTCGCCAGCTTGCGGGCGGCAGTCACGTTGCCCAGCTCCAGTTCGGCACGGCCCATCCCGTAGGCGGCCAGGCCCTCCTCGCGCTCGGCGCCGAGGTCACGGGCCTCGCTGATCGCCTCGGCATAGTAGCGCCGGGCACTGGCCGGGTCGCCGCCCGCCACGCGCAGGTCGCCGATGCGTCGCGCCGCCCTCGTGGATTGAAGCGCCATCTCGGCCCGCTCGAAGTGCCACAGCGCGCGATGGGCCCACAGGTCGGCTGCCCACCACGCCTCGGCGGCGATTCCCGCCTCCGCCGCGGCCATCGCCGCCGCGCCGGCCCGTTTCTGGTCCCCGGCCTGCTCCGCGTCCAGGTACGGAGCGGCGAGCGGGGCGCGGCGGAGCGCGACCGGCAAGTCGGGAAGGCGCTCAACCGCTTCAGGTCCAGCGCCGACGAGGCCTCGCACCCATCGGGCGAACCTGCCCACCGGTCCGGGCGCGGGCGGTCCCCATCGGACAGGGACGGATGTAGCCACGGGGGGCGAGTGTAGGCGCTGGTCTTCAGGCCGACCACCGGCGACGGATGATCCCGGGCTCGGGGGCAGGCTACTATCGGTGCTTCAGCCCGGTCGACGATCGTCGACCACGGTTCACACAGGAGAAACACATGCGTCGCCCACCCATGCTCGGTGTCCTCATCGTCCTCATCGGACTCATCCTTGCCGCATGCGGCTCCCCCTCGGGGAGTGGTGAGCCGGGTGCCTCAGCCGGAGGCGAGCCGTCCGCGCCCGCGGAGTCGGAAGGGCCCGGCCAGAGCCAGTCCGGAGGCGGAGGCGGAGGCGGCGGCGGGGGTGGTGGTGGTGGCATCGAGACCGCCCTTGGCGACGGCCCCTGGACCGGTGGGACCGCCGAAGTCGACGTCAGCGGAGATGCGAGCGCCAGCTTCAGTGCGCCTCTGTTTGGGGCGACGAGCCTGACCGACGGGACGACCACCACCCTGACCTATGTCAGCACCGATGGCGGGCTGATCGGGATCGCGATCGACGCCGAGTCGTTCTCCGTGTCCGTGACCACCGCCGAGCTCGTCGGTGGAGGGGGAACGACGACCTCGTGCTCGGTGACCTATAACAGCACCGCCGACAACAACATCTCAGGCGACTTCAGTTGCCCGGATTCCGCGGCTTTCACCTCAAGCGGCGCTTCGGGAGGTACCGTCGATATCGAAGGCTCGTTCAGCGCTACCCGCTAGCTGGGCGTCCAGTCAACCTCTGGCTCGCCTTCGGCGGGACCCGCTGAACGACGCTAGGTCCCCTGCTGCCAGGAGGCCGCGTACGCGACCTGCTCGTCCGTGGGCCGGTCGATGGCGATCCCCATACTCGCCAGCTTGAGGCGCGCGACCTCCCGGTCGATCTCGAGCGGGATCTCGTAGACCCGCGGCTCGAGCTCGGCGTGGTGCTGGCTGATCCACTCCACGCCGAGTGCCTGGTTGGCAAAGGACAGGTCCATCACCAGGCTGGGGTGGCCCTCGGCCGCGGCCAGGTTCACGAGTCGCCCCTCGGCGAGCAGGTAGATCCGTCGACCGTCGGCCATCCGGTACTCCCGGGTCGAGGGCCGGACGTCGCGCTGCTCGGCCGCGAGGTCGTCCAGCGCGGGCAAGTCGTACTCGTCATTGAAGTGGCCGGCGTTGGCCAGGATCGCTCCGTCGCGCATCAGCCGAAAATGGTCGCCCCCGAAGACGTGGAGGTTGCCGGTGGCGGTGATAAACAAGTCGCCGGCCTCGGCGGCGTCGAGACTGGTCATGACCCGGAAGCCGTCCATCGCGGCTTCGAGGGCGCGGATCGGGTCGATCTCGACGATCACGACGTTGGAGCCCATCCCATGCGCCCGGGCGGCGATCCCCCGCCCCACCCAGCCATAGCCGCCGACCACCACCGTCTTGCCGGCGAGCAGGACGTTCGTCGCGCGCAGGATGCCGTCCATCGCGCTCTGTCCCGTCCCGTACCGGTTGTCGAACAGGTGCTTGGTGGCGGCCTCGTTGATCGCGAGGATGGGATAGCGCAGGGCGCCGTCGGCGGCCATCGCCCGCAGCCGGATGACGCCGGTCGTCGTCTCCTCCGTCCCGCCCCTGACCTCGGGCAGCAGCTCGGTCCGATGCTTGTGCAATTCCCCGACGAGGTCGGAGCCGTCATCCATGGTCAGCTGCGGCCGATGGTCGAGGGCGGCGTTGATGTGACCGTAGTAGGTATCTCGGTCCTCGCCCTTGATGGCGAACACCTCGATCCCGTGATCGCTGACCAGGGCGGCGGCGACCTCGTCCTGGGTCGAGAGCGGGTTCGAGGCGCAGAGCACGACGTCGGCGCCGGCGGCGGCCAGGGTCCGGGCCAGGTTGGCCGTCTCGGCCGTCACATGCAGGCAGGCGCTGATCCGCCACCCGTCGAGCGGTCGCTCGGCGGCCAGGCGATCGCGAATGCCGGCCAGGACCGGCATCTGGCGGTCTGCCCACTCGATGCGCAACGCGCCCTCGTCGGCCAGTCCAGGGTCTCGGATGTCGCTCACGGTGCCTCCATCATCGGTTTGGTCATCGGTCGGTTCGGGGCCAGCTCCATCGCAGGGCTGCGCGAAGCGGGCGGATGAGATCCCAGCCGCCGGCCCGGCGGTAGGCGACCCACTCGCCCAGGCGGCAGTACTCACCGTACCCCAGCCGGGCATAGGCCGCGATCGCGGGTCCGTTGTCGGCGTAGACATTGAGAGCCACATCGGGAACTCGGGCGAGCAGCTCGGCGGTGACGCCGGAGGTGACCGCCTTGGCGTGCCCCTGTCCGCGGTGGTCGACGTGGGTCAGGACGTTGCCGACGACCGCAATGCCCTCCGCCTCGTTGATGACATGGGTGCCGGCGGCCGCCACCAGCCGCCCTCCGACACGGACGCCGTAGTAGACCCCGTCCTCGAGGATGGAGGCCGGGAACCCACCGCCGAGGCCGAGCTGATACAGCCGGTTGAGGTCACCGATGTCCGCCGGTACGAGGCGCTCGGCTCCGCCGGCCACCGGGCGGAAGCTCTGACGGTCGACGACCATCCGCACCAGGCCGGCCGGCAGGTCGACCCGGTAGAGCTCGTCGAAGGCGGGGGCGAGGTCGTGGCGAGCCTGGATGAAGGCGTAGCGGGGGCGGACCTCTGATGCCAGCACCGCGCGGCACGCGTCCGGATCCCCCATCAGGAACAGCGGCTGCGGCGGCAGGCCGAGATGCTGCATGGCCAGGCCGCGTGGCCGGCCGGCGTCGTCGTAGGCCATCCCCCACGCCGCGCGCCGACGGGCGGCGGCATCGAGGTCGCCCAGGGCGTAGGCGGCGTACAGCCGATCGCTCCGGAGGAACACCGCGACCTCTTCCCGGTCGGTGACCGGGCGAACGTGCCAGGTCGTGGCCGGAGCGGTGGTCATCGGTTGTCCGCTCGCGGTTCGGTCAATAGGTGAGCAGAGCGTGGATGGCGAATTGCGAGAGTCGCTCGCGCCCGCGGAGAGCGCTGAGCTCGACCATGAACGAGAGGCCGGCGACCTCGCCACCGAGGCGCTGAACGAGCTCGATCGTACCCATCACCGTTCCCCCGGTGGCCAGCAGGTCGTCCACGATCAAGACCCGCTGCCCGGCCTGGATGGCGTCGCGGTGGATCTCCAGCGTGGCCGTGCCGTACTCGAGCGCGTACTCGACCTCGATCGTCTCGGCCGGCAGCTTGCCGAGCTTGCGGACCGGGACGAATCCGGCCTGCAGCTGATACGCGATCGGCGCGCTGAAGATGAATCCCCTCGACTCCATCCCGACCACGAGGTCGATGGGGTTGCCGCGGACCTGCTCGACCATTCGGTCGATGACCTCGCGGAACGCCGCCGGATCCTTCAGCAGGGTCGTGATGTCGTAGAACAGGATGCCCGGCTTCGGAAAGTCGGGGACCTCGCGGATGAGCTTCCGCAGGTCGTCGGCCGATGTGACGGTCACCGGTGGAGTCTAGTCGGCGCGGTGCGGCGCTCGCAATCGCCTCTGGAACCACGATTCGGGTCCAGTCCGAGGCCAATTCGGCCGGACCATTGGCCCATCGTGCCGCGGTTAGCCCTCCCTCGGTGCCTGTCGGGTGAACGACAGCGCGACCGTCGCCACCGCGCTAGGGATCCGGATCCGGATGGACCGATGCTGCGCAGCACCTTCCCAACCGCAGTCAACCGGGAGACTCGACCAATGACCACCATCTCGTACCCCACCACCAACGCCGGATCGGCGGTCCTCGGAGCCATCGGCGGGGCGCTCGCGATGCTCGTCCTGGTCGCCGCCATCGCCCTGGTCGCCATGAACCTTGGAGCCCCAGCCGCTCCGGCCCACGACCTGGTGCAGAACACAGCCCCGATCTACGTCGACACGACCCCGCTGTCGGGACCGTCGATGTACTGAGGCTTCCCTTACTGGCCCTCCAAGCCGGGAAGTACGAGACCCGGGAGCAATCCCGGGTCTCGGCGTGTCCGGGTCGTGTCGCGCGTCAGGTGGTCGCGAGCCGCCGGAGCACGGTCTGCAGCACGCCGCCCTGGCGGTAGTACTCGACGTCCACCGGGCCGTCGAGGCGCGCCACGGCCTGGAAGGCCCGCTCGGTTCCGTCTTCGCCGCGCGCTTCCACCGTCACCTGCTGGCGTGGCAGCAGGCCGGCGGCGATGCCGCGAATGGTGAACGACTCCCGCCCCGTCAGGCCCAGCGACTCCCCGCTCTCACCGGGCAGGAACTGGAGGGGCAGGATGCCCATCCCGAGCAGGTTCGACCGATGGATCCGCTCGTACGACTCGGCGATGACCGCCTTCACGCCCTGGAGGAGCGGTCCCTTCGCCGCCCAGTCCCGCGAGGAACCCGAGCCGTACTCCTTCCCGGCCAGCACGATCAGCGGCGTCCCGGCTTCCAGGTACCGCTGTGACGCCTCGTAGATCGTCGTCCGCTCCCCGCTCGGGAAGTGCTCGGTCACGTTGCCCTCGGTCTCGGGCACGAGCCGGTTTCGCAGCCGGATGTTGGCGAACGTGCCGCGGACCAGCACCTCGTGATGCCCGCGCCGCGCGCCGTAGGAGTTGAAGTCGCGCGCCTCCACGCCATGTGATATCAGCCACTGCCCCGCAGGACTGGTCTGCGGGATCGAGCCGGCCGGCGAGATGTGGTCGGTCGTGACCGAGTCCCCCATCCAGGCCAGCACCATCGCGTCCACGATGTCCGCCAGCGGCGGCGGCTCGGCCCGCAGCCCGTCGAAGAACGGCGGTCGCGCCACGTAGGTCGAGTCCGGGTCCCACGCGTACCGGCCGCCGGCCGGCACCGGCAGCTCGCGCCAGCGATCGTCCCCGTCGAAGACCGATGCGTACTCCCGGCGGAAAATGTCCGATCGCACCCGCTCGGCCACCACGGCATCGACCTCGTCGGTGGCGGGCCACAGGTCGGCGAGGTAGACCGATGCGCCATCGGAGCCGACACCCAACGGCTCGGTCGTCAGGTCGAGGTCGATCCGTCCCGCCAGCGCGAACGCCACCACCAGCGGCGGAGATGCCAGGTACGAGGCTCGGGTCAGCGGATGAATGCGCCCCTCGAAGTTGCGGTTGCCGGACAGGACCGATACGCCCACCAGGTCGGTCTCCTCCACGGCCGCGGCAATCGGCTCCGCGAGCGGGCCGGAGTTGCCGATGCAGGTCGTGCAGCCGAACCCGACGAGGTGGAACCCGAGCGCCTCAAGCGGCTCCATCAAGCCGGCGTCGCCGAGGTACTGGGTCACGACCTTCGAGCCGGGCGCGAACGAGGTCTTCACCCACTTTGGCACCTTCAGCCCACGCTCGACCGCCTTCTGGGCGACCAGCCCGGCAGCCACCATGACCGACGGGTTCGAGGTGTTCGTACACGACGTGATGGCCGCGATCAGGACCGATCCGGAACGAAGGGAACCGGTCGTCCCGTTCAGGCGCACGGTGGCGGATCGGTCCAGAGTGTCGGCAAAGACCGTCCGGAAGTTCTCCGGCAGCCCCGGCAGCGACACCCGGTCCTGCGGGCGCTTCGGCCCGGCCAACGAGGGCTCGACCTCGGCCAGGTCCAGGTGGAGCGACTCGTTGAATATCGGCTCCGGGGAGAAGTCGGTCCGGAACAGGTGCTGGGCCTTGGCGTATGCCTCGACCCGGGCGACGACCTCGTCCGATCGACCGGTCATCCTCAGGTAGCGGAGCGTCTCGTCATCGATCGGGAACAGGGTGGCGGTAGCCCCGAACTCGGGGCTCATGTTGCTGATCGTTGCCCGGTCGGCCAGCCCGAGACGCGACAGGCCCGCGCCGTGGAACTCGACGAACTTGCCCACCACGCCGTGGGCGCGGAGCATCTCGGTCACGGTCAGGACCAGGTCCGTGGCGGTGGTGCCCGGCCGCAGCGCCCCATCCAGGCGGAAGCCGACGACCACGGGCAGCGGCTGGTACAGCGGCTGGCCGAGGAGCGCGGCCTCGGCCTCGATCCCGCCCACGCCCCAGCCGACCACGCCGAGGCCGTTGATCATCGTGGTGTGGGAGTCGGTCCCGACCAGGGTGTCGGGGAACGCGGTGATGGTTCCGTCCGGGTCGGGACGGGCGGTGACGACGTCGGCCAGGTACTCGAGGTTCACCTGGTGGACGATGCCCGTCCCCGGCGGAACCACCCGGAAGTTGGCAAACGCCTCCTGGGCCCAGCGGAGGAGCGCGTATCGCTCCCCGTTGCGCTCGTACTCCCGCTCGACGTTGATCAAGAACGCGGCGTCGGAGCCGTACTGGTCGACCTGGACCGAGTGGTCGATCACCAGGTCAGCCGGGACGAGCGGGTTGACGCGGTCCGGGTCACCGCCCATGTCCGCGATCGCGTCGCGCATGGCGGCCAGGTCCACGACGCACGGGACGCCGGTGAAGTCCTGGAGGATGACCCGCGCGGGGAGGAACGGCAGCTCGGTCGTGCCGGGATCGGTGGTCGGGGTCCACGCCGCCAGCGTCGCCAGGTCGTCGGTGGTGACCAGGCCACTCCCCGATGCGGCTTGCCGGGCCGCGTTCTCGACCAGCACCTTGACCGTGTACGGCAGCCGATCCAGGTCCGGGATGCCCAGGGCGGTGAGGTCGTAATACCGATACGAGCGGTCGCCGACGCGCAGGGTCGCGCGCGCAGCGGAAGCATCGGGTGGGGGTTGGGTGGTCACGATCGCGCCTCCTCAGTCGATGCTGATCGGCGCCGGACGGGTGCGCCCGTCCCGGGTCGAGATTCGCTTTCGAGTATACGCCTCAGGTATCGCTGCGCAGCAGGGCGAAGGTCACGAGGTCGTGGTACTCGCCGGCGCGGAACTGCGAGCCGCGGGCAATCCCCTCGCGGACGAAACCGGCCTTCTCGAGCGCCCGCTGCTCCGCGACGTTGTCGATGTCGGTCTGGGCCTCGACCCGGTTCGCATCGGTCGTGGCGAAGAGGTAGTCGGCGAGCATCCGCTGGGCGATCGGGCCGTGACCCTGGCCACGAGCCTCCGGGATCAGGGCGATGCCGATGTTCCACGCCCGCGACCCCGGTCCTGGCCCGTACTGGGCCTCGTGCCAGCTGACCGTCCCAATCGGTTGTCCGTCCGCCGCGAGCTCCACGATCATCTCGCCGCTCCGCTCGTTGCGAAGCGGACCTTCCAACAGAGCTTCCCGGACGCTCTTCCGATCGCCCGGGCCCAGGCCGAAGTCGTTGAACTCACCGCGGATCTCGGGGGAGGCTGCCCAGCTGTCGAGCAGGTCGGCATCGGCCAGGGCGACGTCGCGGAGGCGGATATCGGTCACGCCTGAGGCTCCTCTTCCGTTTCGTCATCGTCGCCGATCACATCCCGGCCGTGGAGTCGGATGGTCCGGAGGTACAGGAACAGCGACGGGGCGATGAA
>DATFEC010000142.1:0-2600 GCA_035251655.1 Candidatus Limnocylindria bacterium
GGTCACCGTCCACAGCTCGTCGAGGATCGCCTCGGATCGCGCGATGTCGGCTGCCAGATCCAATGCTTGCGAGCCGTCCGGCGCGACCCGCAGGGGGACGTACTCCCTGAGCAGGTTCCGGATCTCGGACTCGTACGGCTCCCCCAGGTAGCCGGCACGCAGGTAGGCCGTGTTGATCGTCGTGGCTTCAGCGAGGACGAGCCCGCGCCGGGTATCGAACCGGTCAGCGGCCATGCCCATCGTGATGGCGAGCAGGAACGCGAGCAGGCCAAGCAACGAGCCGACGATCACACCGCTCGCTCCTTCGTCCTCGTCGGGGTCTCTCGCCTTGCGCCAGCGGCCGGTGCGGAACCCGATCTCGAAGGCGAGCAGGGATAGGGCGACGAAGGCAACGAAGACGCCAATGAGCGGAATAGGGTCGAGGAGCTGCTGGGGCATCAGGTACGGGCTCCCGAGAGGTTCAGCAGGACAACGCCGATGACGATCAGGGTGATGCCGGCGATGCCGATCCACCCCAGCGTTTCGCGGAAGAATACGACGCCGATGATCGCGATCGCGGCGGTCCCGATGCCGGACCACACCGCGTACGTGACGCCAAGCGGGATGTCGCGCAGGGTGAGCGACAGGAAATAGAAGCTCGCCGCGTAGCCGATCACGACCACGACCGCCGGCGCAAGGCGGGTGAACCCGTCGGACGCCTTCAGTGCGCTGGTGGCGACGACTTCCGAGCCGATGGCGAGCAGGAGCCACACGACCGGTTGCATCGGTTCGCTAGCATGGCCGATGGAGCGACATCGCCGCAGCCTTTCCGGTGTCGCCACGATGGGAGGGTCACATGCAAGGCTCCGTCCCCGCGGTCGTCGCCGAAGGCATCGGCACGTTCCTGTTCTTCTTCATCGCCGCGGGCGCGGCGCTGGTCGCGACCGGGGACCCGGCGGCCACGCTCCTGGTCGTGGCCCTCGCCCATGGCGTGGTGCTGGCCGTCCTCGTGTCGTCCTTTGGCGCCGTCTCCGGCGGGCATTTCAATCCGGCGGTCACCCTGGGCCTGTGGGTCGCCGGCAAGATCGGCCCGGCCAAGGGCGCCGCGTACCTCGTGGCCCAGCTGTTCGGCGCCGCGGTCGCCGGATTCGCGCTGGCCTATTTCCTCGGCGACGTGAGTGGCGCGGTTCCGGCCCTCGGAGAGGGCGTCGACGTGACGAAGGGCATCCTGCTCGAGGCGATCATGACCACCGTCCTGCTGTTCGCCGTGTTCGGCACCGCGGTCGACCCGCGAGGGCCGAAGATCGGCGGCCTCGCCATCGGCCTCGCGGTCGCGGTCGATATCCTGCTCGGTGCCTCGCTCACGGGGGCGGCGATGAACCCGGCCCGCTGGTTCGGGCTCGCAGTCGCCGCCGGCGACTACGCGAACTGGTTCGTGTGGTGGATCGGTCCCTTCCTGGGTGCCCTCGTGGTCGCGCTCCTGTACCGGTTCCTGTTGGCGCCACCCGAGGAGGCTCTGGGCTAGAGGAAGAACTCCCCGAACAGGCCGGCCAGGGCGGTGAACGCATCGAGGACGATCAGCACCCCGACCGCCATCACCGCCAGGCCGGAGGCGATGCGGATCGGGCGCTCATGGGCCCGCAGCCAACCGAGCGCGGGCCGGACCCGGGGCAGGAAGGCTGCGGCGAGCAGGAACGGGAGCGCGAGCCCCGCCGAGTAGGCGACCAGGAGGAGGGTCGCCGCGGCGACATCCTGGGTCGAGGCGCCCATGGCCAGGATGGCCCCCAGGACGGGGCCGATGCACGGGGTCCACCCCACCGCGACCAGCGCCCCCAGTCCCAGCGAACGGGGACCCGCGGCCCCTCCGCCGCCAGATGCCGGCGCGAGGCCGATCGGCGACGGGACGCGGTCGAGTACCGGTCCGAAGACGCCGGTCATGAGCAGACCCAGGCCAATGACGATGGCACCCGCGATCTGCTGCACGACCGGTTCGCGGAACAACGTCATCCCGATCAGCCCGACGGATACGCCGAGCAGGATGAACACGATGCTGAAACCGAGGCTGAAGAGGCCCGCCGGGACGAGGACCGACCGGTCCCCGACCGCAGCCTCGGCGAGGACCGCGAGGTAGACCGGGACGAGGGCCAGGACGCAGGGGGTGATGAATGAGACCACGCCGGCCGCGAAGGCCAGCGCGAGGCTCAGCTCCACGACCTCAGACCGGCTCGATGACGATCGGCTGGGCGATGATCCACAGGGACAGGATGGTGTAGCCGATCATCAGCGCCACCAGCGGCAGGCCGGCCAGGATCGGTCGCGAAGCCTGGTCGCGCAGGGCCAACCGATGCGCGAGCACGACGGCCGCGATGTGCCCTCCGACGATGGCGCCCACCGACAGGTACCAGATGAACGCGGTGGGGATCCAGTCGATCACCGGCGCGAGCGCGTTCGGGTCGACGATGAGCAAGGGCAGCCACACCATTCCCTCGAACACGAACGTCAGGTAGTGGGCGATGAGGTACCCAGCGGCGATCGGGAGGAGTGTCGGACCGTACGTGCCGGCCAGCCGGCCAAGCGGCACGCGCGCCTGGTCCGCGGGGCGTTGGGCAATGCGCCGGATG
>DATFEC010000134.1:0-4325 GCA_035251655.1 Candidatus Limnocylindria bacterium
GTCAGCAGCTCGAGCTCGGGGTTCACGATCTCGACGTCGGCCGACTCGGCGATGTCGCCGGCGGTGACCAGCCCGGCGCCGTGCTTCGCGAGCTTGAGGGTCACCGGGTGCGGTGCGAACGAACGGAGGCGGATCTTCTTCATGTTCAGCACGATCTGGGTCACGTCCTCTTTGACGGCCGGGATGGTGCTGAACTCGTGGTAGACGTTGGCGACCTGGATCGAGGTCACCGCCGCCCCCTCGAGCGAGGACAGCAGGACCCGGCGCAGGGCGTTGCCCAGGGTGACCCCGTAGCCGGCGGCCAGGGGCTGGATCTCGAATCGGCCCGCGGCGCCTTGCGCCTCGACCTCTTCAATGCGCGGGGTGGACTCGGGTTCGATCATCAGCAAGGGGAACTCCTAGCGCGAGTAGTACTCGACGACGAGCTGCTCGTTGAACTCCATGGGCATCTGCTCACGGGTTGGTTCGGCGGTGACGGTCCCGGACAGCTTGGTCGGATCCACGCTCACCCAGTCCGGGACCTGGGCGGCGCGCATGGACTCCGGCGCGGCCTGGAAGAATGTGCGGCTGCGGCGCGTGTCGCGGACGTCGACCCGGTCGCCGACTGAGATCTGCATGCTCGGCGACTTCGTCGGCCGGCCGTTGACGCTGAAGTGGCCGTGGCTGACCAGCTGCCGCGCCTGGGCGCGCGATGTGGCGAAGCCCATGCGGTACACAACGTTGTCGAGGCGCATCTCGAGCATCCGCAAGAGGTTCTCGCCGGTCATGCCCTTCTGGCGAGCGGCATCGCGGAAGTAGTTGCGGAACTGGCGCTCCATGATCGAGTAGCTGCGCCGAACCCGCTGCTTCTCGCGCATCTGGAGCCCGTACTCGCTCACCTTTCGGCGTCGGGTCGGGTTCATCCCGGGCGGCGTGCTGCGGCGCTCGAAGGAGCATTTCTTGGAGTAGCAGCGGCTTCCCTTCAGGAAGAGCTTCAACCCCTCTCGGCGACAGATGCGGCAGACCGGATCCGTGTAACGGGCCATGGCTCAGACCCGCCGCCGCTTCGGTGGGCGGCAGCCGTTGTGCGGGATCGGAGTGACGTCGGTGATCGCGGTGACTTCCAACCCCGCGGCCTGCAGGGACCGGATCGCCTGCTCGCGGCCGGCGCCAGGGCCCTTGACGAAGACCTCCACCTGGCGAACGCCGTGCTCCATCGCCTTGCGCGCCGCGAGTTCCGCGGTCTGGGCCGCCGCGTACGGGGTGCTCTTGCGCGAACCCTTGAAACCGACCAGGCCGGCACTGCCCCAGGCGATCACGCCACCACCGGGATCGGTGATCGAAACGATCGTGTTGTTGAACGTGGCCTGGATGTGGGCGTGCCCGGACGGGACGTTCTTCTTCTCTCGCTTCTTGGCGCGCGTCGCGCGCTTTCGCTCAGCCATGAATCTCGCTCTGCCTCGTCGATTACTTCTTGCGCCGGACGCCGACGGTGCGGCGCGAGCCACGGCGCTGGCGGGCGTTGGTCTTCGTGCGCTGGCCTCGCGACGGGAGGTTGCGCCGGTGGCGGACGCCGCGGTACGCGCCGATCTCCATCAGGCGCTTGATGTTCATGCTCACTTCCCGGCGGACGTCGCCCTCGACCCGGTAGCGCTTGTCGATGATGTCGCGGAGTCGGGTGACCTCGTCCTCGGTAAGGTCGCGGACCCGGGCATCGGGCGACACGTTGGCCGCGGTGACGACCTTGGCCGCGGTGGCCGGGCCGATGCCATGGATGTAGGTCAGGGACACGATCACCCGCTTTTCACGAGGAATGTCCACGCCGGCAATACGCGCCACGATCCGTCCCTATCCCTGCCGCTGGCGGTGCTTGGGGATGCGGCAGATGACCAGCACCACACCCGAGCGCCGAATAACCTTGCAGCGCTCGCAGCGGGGCTTGACCGAGGCGGAAACCTTCATCGCATCCTGTACGTGATTCGACCGCGGGTGAGGTCGTAGGGACTGAGCTCGACGCGAACCGTGTCGCCCGGCAGGATGCGGATGAAGTTCTTGCGGAGCTTTCCTGAGATATGGGCCAGGACTTCGTGGCCGTTCTCGAGTCGCACCTTGAACATCGCGTTCGGCAAGGGGAGGATCACCTCGCCCTCGACTTCAATGGCATCCTTCTTCGGCAAGCGCTACGCACCCTCGTTCGCGGTCTATCTACTCTCAATTGGGGGGACACACGGAAAGGCCGCCGCACGCGGCGACCGGATCGAAGAGTATACATCCGGCCCCGATTTCGGGCAATGGGCGACCCGGTTTCACGCCGGCGCCGTCCCCGCGGTCAGGCGATCCGCGCCGTCCGGACCGATGACGATGGTGTCCTCGAAATGCGCGGACAGCGAACCGTCCGCGGTCACCACCGTCCACCCGTCGTCCATCAGCCGAACATCGTCACCACCGAGGTTGAACATGGGTTCGATGGCGAGGCACATCCCGGTCTCGAGCCGCATCCCTGTCCCCGGCCGGCCGTAGTTCGGCACCTGCGGCTCCTCGTGCATGGCCGAACCGATGCCGTGGCCCACGAACGGCCGGACGATCCCGTAGCCGCGGGCGTTGGCCACGGCTTCGATGGCGGCCCCGACGTCCCCCAGGCGGTTTCCCGGCAGCGCCACCGCGATGCCGGCGGTCAGGGCGGTCCGGGTGGCCTCCACCAGGGCGGTTGCCTGGGGATCGACCGTCCCCACCGTGAAGGTCCGCGCGCAGTCGGCGTGCCAGCCTTCCCAGATGCAGCCGACGTCGAGGCTGACGAGGTCGCCGTCACGGATCCGGCGCTGCGATGAGGGGATGCCGTGCACCACCTCGTCGTTGAGCGAGGTGCAGATCGTGCCCGGGAAGGGCGGGTTGGACCCGTAGCCCTTGAACGAGGAGACTGCGCCGGCGTCGCGAATGTGATCGACGGCCAGCGCGTCCAGCTCGGCGGTGGTCACGCCCGGGCCGAGCGCCGCTTCCAGCCGGTCGAGGAGCGCGACCAGGATCTCGCCCGCGCGGCGCATGTTCGCCACTTCCTCGGGTCGCTTGATCGTGGCGCTCGCGCGCATGAGGGGAATGCCCACGGAGACCACCCTACTCGGTGCCCGCGGGTTCGTCGCCAGGCGTCGCGACGTCGCCGACGGCCTCGCTGATCGCGGCGGTCACCGCGTTGATCTGCCGGCGGCCGTCGACTCGCGACAGCAGGCCGCGCGCGTCGTAGTAGTCCGCGACGTCGTACATCGGCGGCAGCTGCTCGCGGAGTCGCGCCCGGAAGACCTCCGGCTTGTCGTCGTCGCGCTGGACGAGCGCGGTTCCGTCGCGATTGCACACGCCGGCCTCGAGCGGCGGATCGTCGGTGGCGTGGTACGGCGTCCCGCACTCGGGGCAGACCCATCGCCCGGCGACGCGCTCGACGAGAACCTCCTCGGGCACGTCGATCAGGATCGCGCGGTCGATGGCCTTTCCCTGCTCGGCAAGGAGCGCATCCAGCGCCTTCGCCTGCTCGAGCGTGCGCGGGAAGCCATCGAACACCACTCCGCCGGCGGCCGCCGATCCGGACAGGGCCTCCCCCACCATGCGGACCGTGACCTCGTCCGGGACGAGCTCGCCGCGGCGCATGTAGCCCTGGGCCACCTCGCCGAGCGGGCTGCCCTCGCGCAACGCGCGGCGAAACAGATCGCCCGTGGAGAGATGGAGCAGTCCGTTGTCGCGGGCCGCGATGGCCGCCTGGGTTCCCTTACCCGCCGCGACCGGGCCGAGCATGACCAGCATCATCGGATGAAGCCCTCGTAGTTGCGCATCATCATCTGCGCTTCGAGCTGTTTCATGGTCTCGACCACGACCGCGACCACGATCAGGACGCTCGTTCCGCCCAGGCGGATTGCCTCGGTGCCCGGGATGAAGGCAGAGATGATCAGCGGTGTGACCGCCACGCCGCCGAGGAACAGGGCCCCGCCGAGGGTGATTCGGTTGGCGACGCGAGCCAGGAATTCCTCCGTCGGACGTCCGGGGCGGATGCCGGGGATGAAGCCACCGTTTTTGCGCAGGAAGTCAGCCGTCTGGTCAGGCTTGAACTGGAACGCGGTGTAGAAGTAGGTGAAGAACACGACCAGCACGAAATAGAGCGCCCCGTACACGATCGGCGTCTGCGGGCTCAGGACCGTGCTGATCCAGGTCGCGACCTGGGCCACCAGCTCGTTGGAGCTGGTCGTGAAGTACTGCGCGATCTGGGCCGGGAACAGCAGGATGCTGACCGCGAAGATGATCGGGATCACGCCGGCCATGGTCACCTTCATGGGCAGGTACTGGGTCTGGCCCTGGTACATGCG
>DATFEC010000118.1:0-4566 GCA_035251655.1 Candidatus Limnocylindria bacterium
CTACGACCAGTGGGTCCAGGGTGAGCTGGCCTGGTCATCGCCCGAGATCAAGGCCGCCTTCGAGGCCTTCGGGGCGTGGGCCGCGGACGACGCCTACGTGGCGGGCGGGCCCAACAACGCGCTGAGCGTCAACTTCGGGAACGGAGGAGACTGCTTGTTCGGCGATCCGCCTGGCTGCTATCTGCACCACCAGGCCGGCTTCATGAGCAGCTTCTTCGAGACGAACTTCCCGGACGAGGCGGTCGGGGGCGAGACCTACGACTTCTTCCCCATGCCGGGTGACGCGTTCGACGGCGCGACCGCCTCGGGTGACCTGTTCGCCATGTTCCGCGACACGCCGCAGGCGCGGTCGCTCATGCAGTACCTCATCACCGCCGAGGCGCAGGAGATCTGGGTTTCGCGGGGTGGTGCCACCACGGCGAACAGCGCCGTCCCGCTGTCCGCCTATCCGGACGAGCCGTCGATGGCCGCCGCCGAGGGGATGATTTCCGCGGACGTCGTTCGCTACGACGCCGGCGACCTCATGCCCGCCCAGATGGGCCGGGCCTTCTTCGGGGCCATCCTGGACTACGTCCAGAACCCCGCCAACCTGGACCAGATCCTCGAGGAATTGGATGCCGTTCAGGCTGAGGCCTACGGCAGCTGAACCCCACGCCAACCGGGCCGGCTTCGGGTCGGCCCGGTTGGCATCGGCCTGACCTTCCAAAGCCCACTCCGAGGAGCGCGCATGGATCTGGGGACCGGCGTCCTGGCGGTCATCGTCGTGGTCGGCGTGCCTGCCATCACCGTCCTGTATGCGCTGGCCACGGAATGGGTGCTGCGCATCTTTCCCGAGGGGCGGCGGGCCAAGATCCGGCCCTGGCTGTGGCTGCTGCCCGGTTTCGCGTTTCTGGGCATCTTCCTCATTTACCCCACGGTCTACACCGTGATCCTGAGCCTCATGGACCGCCGGTCCGAGAACTTCGTGGGGCTCCAGAACTACGTCGATCTCATCGGTCAGCAGACCGAGAGCGGCTGGGAGTTCAACCGCAACTTCTGGCAGACCATCACCAACACCGCCCTGTGGCTCCTGTTCTACACCGTCATCACGGTGGTCATTGGCCTCCTGATTGCGGTCATGACCGATCGCGTGCGGTATGAGACCGCGGTCAAGGCCCTCATCTTCATTCCCATGGCCATCAGCTTCGTGGCCGCCGGCGTGATCTGGGGCTTCATGTACGACTTCAATCCCGACATCGGTACGCTGAACGCCGGGATGGTGGCGCTGGGCGGAGAGCCACAGGCCTGGCTCTTCGAGTGGCCGCGCAACACGTTCATGCTGATCGTCGTCGGGATCTGGATGTGGGTGGGCTTCTCGATGGTCATCCTGTCCGCAGGGCTCAAGGGCATCAGTACCGAGCTCCTGGAGGCTGCCCGCATGGACGGCGCCAACGAGCTCCAGGTCTTCATCCGGATCATCCTGCCCCTCCTGGCGCCCACCATCGCCGTGGTGGGGACGACGATCGTCATCGTGGCCCTCAAAACGTTCGACATCGTGTGGGTCATGACCGGAGGGCAGTTCGGCTCCGAGGTCATCGGCACCCTGTTCTACAACGAGCGGTTCACGAACCGTGACGCCGGCGCAGCGTCCGCCGTGGCGGTCATCCTGCTCCTGACCATCATCCCGGTCATGCTCGTCAATGTCCGGCGCTTCCGGGCCCAGGAGGCGGCTCGATGACCGCGACGGCCACCGGCGGCGTCACGAAGGTCAAGGTCGCCGGTCAGCCGCGGCGGTGGTACGCGCGCGCGGGTCTCCACGCCACGCTGATCATCGCCAGCCTCGTCTGGCTCGTCCCGACCGTGGCCCTGCTGATCAGCTCGTTCCGGCCCGCGCAGGAGGTCAACACCACCGGATGGTGGACCGCGTTCCAGCTCCCGTTCACATTCACGCTCGACAACTACGCCGCGGTGCTGACCGAGAACAACATCGCCCAGTCGTTCGTCAACAGCCTGTTCATCTCCATCCCGGCCACCGTCATCCCGGTCATGGTCGCCGCGTTCGCGGCATACGCCTTCGCCTGGATGGAGTTCCCGTTCCGGAACTCCCTGTTCATCATCGTGGTCGCGCTGTTGGTCGTCCCGCTGCAGTCAGCCCTCATCCCGGTTCTGCAGTTCACGACGACGGTGGGCATCACCGGGACCTTCCCCGCCGTCTGGTTGGCCCACACCGGATTCGGGCTTCCGTTCGCCATCTTCCTGTTGCGGAACTTCTTCGGCGCGTTGCCGCGCGAGATGTTCGAGTCGGCCTACCTCGACGGAGCTTCGCCAACGACTGCCTTCTTCCGTCTCGTTCTGCCGCTGTCGGTGCCCGCGATCGCGTCGCTGGTGATCTTCCAGTTCATGTGGGTCTGGAACGACCTGCTGGTGGCCTTGATCCTGGTGGGCGGATTCCCCCAGGTAGCCCCGCTCACCCTGACCGTGGCCAACATGGTCGGCACGCTGGGCCAGAACTGGCACCTGCTGACCGCGGCCGCTTTCGTCAGCATGGTCCTGCCGTTGATCGTGTTCTTCTCCCTGCAGCGCTACTTCGTCCGCGGAATCCTGGGCGGTTCGGTCAAGGGCTAGCCAGATCCTCGCCCTCGAGGCGGCCGTCCGCCACGAGCCAGCTGCCGTTGATCCAGGTCGACCCGCGCCAGAGCAGAGTCTCGAGTCGATCGGTCGGTTGAGTGCTGGCCTGGCCGATCCTGCCCATGACCATCGGTACCTCTGGCGAACGGCCAGCATCCAAGGCAGACTGTGAGGGCGATGGACGGCAACGGGATGTCCGGGAACGGGAAGCTGGCGGACGGGCGGCCGCCGACTGCCCATTTCTCGTCTGCATCGGTTTACCCGCCCATCGAGGAGTACGGGTTCCTCTCCGACTGCGAGACCACCGCCCTCATCGCGCCCAGCGGCAACGTCGAGTGGCTGTGCCTCAACCAGATGGATTCACCCAGCGTTTTCGGCGCCATCCTCGACCGTGACGCGGGCGGCTTTCGGCTCGGACCCTCTGACGTCACCGTCCCGGTATCCCGGCGCTACCTGCCCGGCACCATGATTCTGGAGACGACCTGGCAGACCGAAACGGGCTGGATCATCGTCCGCGACGTGATGCTCATCGGCCCATGGCGCCATGACCAAGACCGCTCCCACTCCCAGCGGCGGGCCCCCACCGACTACGACGCCGAGCATGTCCTGCTGCGGACGGTGCGCTGTGTCCAGGGCCACGTCCAGGTCAGCCTGGACTGCGAGCCGGTCTTCGAGTACGGGCGAACCCTAGGTTCGTGGGAGTTCACCGAAGAGGGGTACCTGCAAACCCGTTGCCGCGCCGACGGCACGATCCAGTCGGTGACCCTGACGAGCGACATCAACCTCGGCTCCGAGGGCCCCCGGGCGCTGGGCCGGACGATGATGAAGGACGGCGAGACGCGATTTGTGGCCCTGTCGTGGCACACGGGGCAGCCGCCCAGGACCTACGAGGAGGCCGAGCGACGCCTGATCTGGACCGCCCACCACTGGCAGCACTGGCTGGCGCGCGGCTCCTTCCCCGACCATCCGTGGCGGAGCATCCTCCAGCGCGCGGCACTCACCCTCAAGGGCCTGACGTACGCACCCACCGGAGCCATCGTGGCGGCGCCCACGACCTCTCTTCCCGAGAGCCACGGCGGGGAGCGGAACTGGGATTACCGCTACTCCTGGCTGCGGGACTCGACCTTCGCCCTGTGGGGCCTCCACACCCTGGGCTTCAAGTGGGAGGCAAACGACTACCTCTACTTCCTGGCTGACGTCGCCGGAGCCGAGGGCGAGCTCCAGGTCATGTACGGCATCGACGGCGGGCCCGTCCCCGAGGAACAGACCCTGGACCACCTCCATGGCTACCAGGGCGCCCGTCCGGTCCGCATCGGAAACGCGGCATACGGCCAGCGCCAGCACGACGTGTGGGGAGTGATGCTGGACTCGGTCTACCTCCACGCCCGCCGCGAGAGCCTGGACGAGCGGATCTGGCCGATCCTGGTCCGCCAGGTCGAGTCGGCCCTGCGCTACTGGCGCGATCCAGACCGGGGCATCTGGGAGGTCCGCGGGGAGCCGAAGCATTTCACGAGCTCGAAGGTCATGTGCTGGGTCGCTGTTGATCGCGGAGCAAAGTTGGCCCGCCTCCGTGAAGAGACCGAGCTCGCCGTGCGATGGCACGCGGCCGCCGACGAGATCCGGGCCGACATCTGCGCCCACGCCCTCGACCAGCGGGGCGTGTTCACCCAGCACTACGACACCGACGCCCTCGACGCCTCGATGCTCCTCATGCCGCTGCTCGGCTTCCTGCCTCCGAGCGACGAGCGGATCCGCCGCACCGTACTGGCCATTGCCGAAGAGCTGACCGAGGACGGGTTCGTCCTTCGGTACCGCGTTGACCAGACCGATGACGGCCTGACAGGCGACGAGGGCACCTTCACCATCTGCTCGTTCTGGCTGGTGTCGGCCCTGGTCGAGATCGGCGAGTGGGACCGCGCCCGCCGGCTGTGCGAGAAGCTGCTGAAGAACGCCAGCCCG
>DATFEC010000204.1:0-2163 GCA_035251655.1 Candidatus Limnocylindria bacterium
GGCATGGTCGTGGTGGCGGATGGGACCGATGCCGCCGCGGCCAGGCTGGAGCGGGTGCTGACCACCGATCCGGGCATGGGTGTCATCCGCCACGCGGACGCCGGCTACGAGCGCGCGCTGGAGGTCGCCCGCGAACGCGGGTTGCGAATTCCGATGGGCGAATAGCCTCTTACTGGGCGGTGCCCTCGACGCTTCCCGTGAGAGATCCGGACGGGTGGGCGACGATACAGAGCGACGGGCCGGGAATACGCTCGTAGCTGGCATCGACCGGGATGAAGGTCCACAGCCCAAACGACGATTCCGAAGAGGCCACGCCAACGTAGTCGGCGAACGCGTCGGCGCAGGTCGCGGTCGCACCCTCGTCGAGGACCGCGATCACTTCTGCCGCGTGAGGGGTCGCGCAGTCGGCAGGCTCGTATCCTTCCACCCCGCCCAGCTGCGTTGCCTCAACGCCCGGAACACCCATCAGGGGCGGGGTCGAGTTGAAGCACTCCCCGCCAGATAGCTCCCAGACGTTACCGAGTGATGATCCCTCGGTCGAAACGGACGGTCCCCCTGGCATGAACGTTGCAAGGAACAGGTCGAAGGTCTCGCGATCGACCTTTTCGTTTCCGGAGTCGGAGTACCAGTCAACATCCCAAGCCGCAGTTCCCGTGTAGATGACCGCCTCCTGGAAGAACGTCTCCGATCCGCCTTCGGGTACGTAGTGCAGGGAGTAGTACCGTGATGGGCTGCCGGCCACGGTGATCTGCTCCGTGAGCTCCACCTCGACGCCGAAGTCCTCCGCGAGAATCAGGCCCGCGTCGGTGAACCATTCCGATGCGGTGTAGGGCGCAACCTCCTCGGCGGGGTAGGCGTAGACATCGACTTCCCCTGTGCGACCCTGGGACCCCTGCAGCGCGTAGAACGCGTCGAACGCGCGAGCGTCCGCGGTCGCCTCGGCCTCGATCAGCTCCCAATCCTCGGGATATGCGATGCCGTACGCAAATCGGCTCGAGGCAAACGGGAGCCATGCTTCCTCTGGGGTCTCGATTGTGGGATTGGCATCCGGGTTCAACGCGTACTCGAGGATCATTCCCGCCTCTTGCTCGTTCTGGGTCCACGACAGGGTGAACCGCATGATTGCGGGATCGCCCGCGGGCGTGGCATAGAAGTCCACGACAGCCGAGAAATCCTCTATCGCCGGGTCAGTAATGCCAAAGGCGGCCGCGTCGAGCTCCGTTTCGCCTGACGGAGCCAGGTGATGCAGCGACTCCCCGTCAACCTCCTCGATGCCCTCATCCTCGAGTTCGGCCAGCACGTCGGCGAACTGCTCGGTCAGCGAGGCCGACGAACCACTCGTGGCTTGCCGGACCCATGGACCGGCCCCGATACGCGTGAACGCTTCATCGTCGACGCTGAGCGTCCCCTGGGTAACTTCGCCGGTCGGGAGATCGATCGTCAGCTCTTGGAAGCTGTCCGATGCGTCGAAGTCGGCGCTGCCAGAGATCATGCTTTCGTTCCCGTCGATGGTGATCGAGCCCGAGACCTCCGCCGTGGCCGCGAACAGCGGGTCCAACATAGCCGAGGTGAACTCATCGAGGACATTCACTGGCGGTAGGCTCGGCGAAGGCGTTGCCGACGGTGAGGGTGAAGCACATGCGGCGAGCACGATGAAAGCCGCAGCGCTGGTGGCACCCCGAATCGGCGCTCGGGCGGGAGAGCGAACCACGAACCGGACTATATGGACCGGTTGTCGTCTTGAACAGACCCAAACTCGTCGGCCGCCTGGCTGACCAGGCGACGAATCGGGCCGAGGTCGCCGAACGAGGGCTCCCGCGTGCGCCCCATCAGCAGGGGTGCGCATCCCGATGATCGAGGTTCGCTGGACGGTAGCGGCCGCCACCGGCGACCCTGACTTAGCGGGTCACCACCAGGTCCGGGGTCAGGTCCGCGACGGAGGCCGCGCCGGCGAGGGCCATCGCCAGCTCCGTCTCGGAGGTCAGCAGGTCGAGGATCCGGCCCACGCCTGCTTCGCCGCCGACGGCGAGCCCCCACAGCGCCGGCCGGCCGATGCCGACGGCCGCCGCCCCGAGGGCGAGCGCGATGACCACGTCCGACCCGCGGCGGATGCCGCCGTCAAGCAGGACCGGGACCCGGCCGGCGACCGCCTCGACCACGGCC